>JAFGOU010000076.1 GCA_016926315.1 Chitinispirillaceae bacterium | reverse complement strand
TTTCACGGGATTTTTCCTCGCCGCTGGGCATCGAGGACGGGGGCGTGCGCGACAACAGTGATTTTGAGCGGTACAATGCGACCGGCAAGGCAGGATATCATTTCGACGACAACAGTTCCGCCGTTGTTTCCTGCGGCTACTATACCGACGAAAAAGGCATTCCCTCGCCGACCGATTTTGCCCAGTACCGCCGGTTCAAGAAATGGCGGCGCTCGTTTGTCGATATGTCCGGAAGGTATCTGCTGAAGAATAATCTGAACATAAAAGGCAAGGTGTACTATGACGATTTCGACAATGAGATGATCGAATATGGCGATAGAACACTTGACTCGATGACATGGGACAGTTTTCATGACCACTGGGACTTCGGCACGATGGCAAGTTTGGACGTGCCGTTTCATTCCCACACCGTTTCGTTTGGCGCCAATGGAAAGCACGAATCCGCCAGTACCGGGGGATATATGAATAATCCTTGGGAAACGTTCGCCATGACCACCGGATCCGCCGCGCTTGAAGGCCATTTCCGTTTGGCGCCGTCCATGGCATTTACGATTGGCGTTGGTGCCTCAGGAGCGGCCTCCAAGGCGGACACCGCATCGGCGTATGAAAACAACATGGGTATTAACGGGATCGGCGGCATCAATGGGGTGTTTCTGGACCATGGAACGTTTCATGGCGGTTATGGAGTCTATACACGGTATCCCACCCTGAGCCAGCTTTTCAGCAGCGAACGGGGCAACCCGGACCTGCTTCCTGAATCGTCAATCAATGCCGAGTGCGGTGCCAGCTATGCATTTTTCACGTTTCTCGAAACCCATCTGACCTTGTTTGACGAGGAGTTCCGGAACCTGATCGTGCGCTACCGGGTTCCGGGAACCCCGGCAAGCCGGTACGAGAACGTTGCCAGGGCGTACAGCAGGGGAGCGGAAACCGGGTTTGATCTGGCTTTGCCAAAGGCGGAGACGCGCCTGTCTTTCACGTATGTGTATACGGCCACGTGGGATTACAATGCCGGAAAACCGCTTCCGTACGTTCCGGCCCAGAGCATCGGGAGCGGGTTCTCTTTCCGATTTTTCAAGCACGGTCTGCTTTGGTTTCATGCACAATGGGCAGGCGAACGTGCAGGCGAAGGAAGACACGTATGGTATGATCCCTACCTGGTCGCCGACACCCGCCTGGCCTGGAACTGGAAAACGCTCTGCGCCGCGCTGGTGGTGAACAACCTGTTCGATACCGACTATGCAACCGAGGACCCTGCCTATCCCATGCCCGGGAGGATGATTCGGGGAGAGCTTGCCATGCAACTCAGGGGCAAACTCAAAACCGCGGGTGCTTCAGAATAACCAAAGGAGAATGTATGACAGCAATGAAACTGTCGCGTAGGGCCCTCACGCTGGCTGCAATAGCGGCCATGTCATTGACCGGTTCGAACGATACGAAAAACCCGACCATTGATTTTTACGATAACGAAAAAACCCATGACCTGATCGTGCGTGATACGCTGTCGGTCGGGGGTGAGATAGCCAATCCCGGGCCTGTCGATGTCCGGAATCTTCCCCTCAGGCAGGTCATTGTCAAGGAAGCGGTTCTTGAAAAAAACGGCACTGCCTTTATCGGCGCGTACCGTTATGAGGGGTATGCGCTGTATGACATTCTGAACCATTGCATCGTTAAGAAAAAGAACGAAAAGGAATTCAGAGGGTGCATTGACCTGTATGTGACCATTGAGAATAAAAAAGGGGAGAAAACGGTTTTCAGCTGGGGCGAGATCTATTATCCGGTGCACCGCTACGCCATCATCATTGCGACAAAGGTCATGCGGATCGTGCCGTCAAAGACCAAAGAGAAGTGGCCCCTGCCCACTGAATCAAAGGTGGTTGCCGCCTGTGACCTGCTTACCGAGCGGAATATCAGCAACCCGACGAAAATCACGGTCCACTCGTTCCCGCGCTCGTACAAAGGCACAAAAGGCCTGCAACCGCTCATTGCCGATTCGATCGTTTTTGTCATGGATTCAACGAAAAAAGGTTTTGCCCTTCGAGCGCTGCCCGACTCGCTGCAGCGGCTCGACTACCATACGGTTTTTTACGGTCGCGGCCGCGGCATTCACGGGATCTCCGCCTTCAGGGGGGTGCCGCTCAAGGACGTGATCAGCGGATTTCTCCCGCAATCCGCCCGGGCCATCAGGTCCGTGCTGTTCTGTTTCGGCGCGCCGGACGGCTACCGCTGCACCTTCACCTACAGCGAAATCGTCAACAGGAACGACCAGGCCGAGACCCTGCTCATGCAGTTGAAAAAGGGCGCGGATGGGGGCAGGTTCAAACTGTTCCCCGCGGCCGACTTTTTCTCCGATCGCGCCATCAAGGCGGTATCCGAAGTGTATGGGATGACCGTGAAGTAGCGACCCTCTTAATGAGATCGTACGGTTTGATTCCGATATCGATCCCGATTCCGACACCGACTTCCTGCTAGCTGATATCCTTATGATACTCCTGCAGCGAACGGACCGAGGTCGCTCCCTTTTTCATGTCCGCGATGCCCTTGACCGCTGCAAGCGCTGCGGCGACCGTGGTGATATACGGCACCTTGTATCTGATCGCGGTCTTGCGGATATAGGAGTCGTCGTACTGGCTTTTTTTGCCGATGGGCGTGTTGATGACCAGGTTGATCTCCCGGTTCATGATCGCGTCTTCGATATTGGGTCGGCCCTCGTGCAGCTTCTTTATCAGTTCGGCAGGGACCTTGTTTTTCACCAGCAGTTCCAGGGTGCCTTCGGTTGCCCGTATGCTAAAACCGAGCTCGGCGAACCGTTTGGCCACCTCGACCACGGCAGTATGGTCGCGCTGGGTCACGCTGATCAGCACCGTGCCTTCAAGCGGAAGCGTCTGCTGCGCGGCCTCTTGCGACTTGTAAAACGCAAGCCCGAAGCTCTTGTCGATACCCAATACTTCACCGGTGGAGCGCATCTCGGGACCCAGGACCGGGTCGACCTCCTGCATTTTGTCAAAGGGAAATACCGCCTCTTTCGCGCCGAAATGAGGGATGCGCCGGTTTTTGAGGGAAAGCGCGTCAAGTTTATTTCCCATCATGAGCTCGGTGGCGATACGGGCCATCTGGACGTTGCATACCTTGGACACGAGCGGGACGGTCCGTGACGCGCGCGGATTCGCCTCGAGCACATAGACCTTGTCGTTTTCGATCGCGTACTGGATATTCATGAGCCCGATCACCTTGAGCTCGCGCGCGATCTTTGTCGTGTAGGCGGTAATGGTGTCGAGGTGCTTTTGTGGAATCGTGACCGGCGGGATCACGCACGCGCTGTCGCCGGAGTGCACGCCGGCGAGCTCGATATGCTCCATGACCGCGGGAACGAACGCGCCGCTGCCGTCGGCGAGCGCGTCCGCTTCGCACTCCAGCGCGTTGACGAGGAACCGGTCGATCAGGATCGGCCGCTCGGGGGTCACGTCAACCGCCTTGATCACATATTCGCGCAGCATCTCCTCGTCATG
>JAFGOU010000075.1 GCA_016926315.1 Chitinispirillaceae bacterium | reverse complement strand
GCATAGGGGCGCCACGGCCTGCCGAGCGCGGTCGAAACGCCTGACGCGCCGCTGATCGTGCAGTACCGGTACACATAGCCGTAAGTCACGTACTGTTCGGTGGACGCGGCGGTGATGGCCGTCCCGCCGTAGCTGTAGATCTGGCAACTGTCGAACCAGGTGGTTGACGGGCCGAACATGAAGTCCGTGGTGCCCTCGATGTAGCAGTTGCGGATGAACTGGCGGCAGTTGCCCGCGTAATACGTGTCCTGGCGTCCGAGAAATTTGCAGTTGTAGAATATCGCCTTGTCGCCGCCGATATAGATGGCGAGCGCCTGGCCGACCGGGCCGGCGGAGTTCTCGAAGGAGAGGTTGACGGCGCAGAACCCTTCGGCCTTTATATAGGTACTTCGCGACGTGCTGGTGCCGATGGTCTCGCCATTCACGACCTTGCCGGAATAGTCGTCCCAGGTCAGCTTGACGTTATCGCGGCTCTGGCCGATGACGGTCACGTTCTTCCGGTCGGTTTCGAGGGTAAGCTTCTCCTTGTAACTGCCGTTTTTGATATAGATGACCGTCCGCGTGGCGCTGTTCTTCGGCACCGCGTTGAACGCGGCCTGGACCGTGCTGTGGCTGCCCGAGCCGTCCTTTGCCACGGTCATGTCGTACTTGATCTGGGCAATTGAGGGAGTGGCGGCGAACAGCAGTAGCGCGACAATCGGCATAACAATTCCGGGAACGGTCATCGGCAAATCTCCTGGTTACGGTACGGTGCGGATACAGTGCAATAAACGTCCATCCTGCCGGTCATACAAGGCAACAAAGTACAACCCTCTGCCGGGAAGCGGGCAGGTCATCGTTGATACTGAATGACCGTCGAACCTGCCTAGTATCCTGCCGCCTGCGGTCATGACCTTTACAGTGAAGGCGCCGCCATGGGATGCGCGAATCGTCAGCGCCTTCGATGCATCAGCGGTCACCCTGAGCAGAGACGCCGCCTGACCGGGGTTCCGCGCGCTCCGGTCTGTCGCGGTCCTGGCGTACTGCTCCCCGATCGCCGCCTTTGGGCCCACTCCCGCGGTCACGATGCTTTTCACCTGGCTTGTGGGATCGAGGGTGTACGAATAGTAGCTTCTGATGTCATACGGCGGCGCGGTCACGTTACCGCTGGTTGTCCCTGTGCAGCCGCTGAACTGCAGGCCTGAGACGTAGAGCTTCGCGTTATCGCTGATCTGCACCGGGTTTTTTGCGTTTTCATAATAACTGTTTTCGATGATCACCCGCGCTTCGCCACGCGCCAGATTGCCGTAACTCAGGGATTTCCGGACAACGTTGTTGTACAGGTGGCCGATCCCCATGTCGAAACTCGGGTTGCGCTGGTTGGTGCTGTCGAAATAGCAGTGGTGGATGGTGGTCCTGAAATCGGTCGCGGTTGTCCAGCCGATACCCAGAGTCTTGTTGTGGTTGCTCATGTGCACCCAGGAGACGGTCACGTAATCGCACGCATGGCGCAGATCGATGAGCCCGTCGCAGTTGTGGGTGAACCAGCAGTGGTCGATCCAGAGATGGTGGCAACTGTCGGCCTGAATGCCGTCCCAGTCGGTGTCCTTGCAGTCGTAATTGCCCTCCACGTACGAGTCGCGGCTGATGAGGTTGCGGATGATGATGTTCTGCTGTGTAATGATGTGGAGTTCGATCTGGTACAATGTCGCGTCATTGCCCAAACCGACGATGGTTTTGTTGGATTTCACGTTGACGCCGTCACCCTTGTTCGGCGGCGTTATCCTGCCCTTGACAAGGATGACGTACGGGTCAGTCGACTCGCCGTATTTCTTGAGGTCGGCAAAGGTGGTCACCGTAACAGTCTGTCCCGCGGTGCCGCCGGTGGTGGTGGCGAGCCCTTTGCCGCTTATCGCGGCGAATCCGTCGGGCTTGTCCTCGGAGAAGGCGGTGAAGCCCGCCAGCAAAACGATGCCGCTGAAAACGATTTTCCTGAAGGTCATGATCGTACCTTTCATCTGACGAAATGGATGCCGGTAATACCTTACCATCTGACGAACTGCCTAGCGACAAAGGGCGGCTCTCCGGGCCGCGAAACCCGGAGCACGACCACCCCATTGCGCAACGTTGCCGGGGTCCGCGCGTCGAGAATGCCTTCCGTCGACCAAGCCTCCTGGCGGTCAAGCAGCGCGCCGCGCGCGTCGAGATACGTCACGACGAACCGGCCGTCGCAGGGAACCCTTACGGTAATACGGCCGGGACCGACGCGCATCACAATTCCGATACGCTTCTCCGGCAGCGTGACCGCGGTGGCGGCCAGGGCGCTGAGATAGCCCGCTTCCAGGCCGATCAAGGTGGACCCGTAATCTCCTCCCCACTGATACCCGGTGCGGCGCTCCTCGCTCACCGACATGAAATCGTAGGTTTTAATCCCGTCGCGGTCGCAGAAGAACTGCCGATCGTCTTCAACATTGTAAAAGCGGTACCAGAGTGATGCCCCGGGGCTGGCCACGAACAGCCCGTTCGAGAATTTCAGGTCGCTGACACGCGTTTTTTTATACCAGGCAATGGCGCCCTTGACCGCGTTCTGCACGGCCGCGCTCTGGTTTGGCCATGCCATCAGGAAATACGCCACAGGCACGGACTCCGACCCTGACTTGGAGGCCAGCTCGTAGGCGCGCGCGCCCATGGGCGCGAAGGTGACGGGATCGTGCTGCGCGCACCAGAGCGTGGGCTTCCCATTATTGATAATCTGCGCCTTGAGCGCGAAATCGACCGCCTTGTCAAGGGCGGTTTTGAGCCTGGCCACGCTATCTGTTGCCGTGATGTCGGAATCGAACGGCGACTTGTTATCGACGATATCCCTGACCAGCACCATGACGCGGACCATCGCGTTGTCGTTATAGGTGGCAAGGTCCGAATAGTTGCCGCGTTTGGGATGGACCTGCGGCCAGCCGCCGGTCGTCAGTTGCGAGGCAAGCACGAACCCCACCGCCTTGTTGAAGGAGGCTTTGAACCGCGTCTTATAAGTGGTGTTCGTGGTGGCTTTATACCGTACGGCCAGCAGTCGCATCTCCTGTACGGTCGCGCTGTTGTCATACATCCCGAGCGGCGTACCTGCGGTACCGGTCCAGTCGGAGAGCGCGGCTTTTCCGTCGTACGGATTGACATACATGGCGGCGCGCGCCTTGCTGAACCCCCCGTGACTCATCTGCCAGGTGGTGAGGTTGGAGGTGTAGGTATCAATGTCCATGGAGCCTGCCGCCGACGTCAGTTCGCTGTACCCGCGCAGCTTGTCCAGAGTTTTCAGCACCTCGGAAGGAGGCGTGTATGCCTCGGCAAGGCCGATGATACTTCCAACGGCAGTACAGGCGAAGATGATTTTTTCCAATAAGCGGGTCATACATCATTTCTATTTGTTAATAATTCATGTTCATTGCCCGAATCGGACCAGCATATCGTCTTTCCGTTGGTTCATGTAACTCAACCTTATCCAATCAGCGGTCCTGGCAACCGTGCAGATGCGTACCTCGTCAATGGCGCCGGAAAAGTAGAGTCCGTCGGATCCATCCGGCAACAACCGCCGGCCTAATTCCACATTGAACGATTCCATACGCGAACCCTCGCCGCCATCAAACATTTTGGAACTATCGACGCAGAATCCGTCGACGTACAGGCAGTGTGACGTATCGTTACGTACGGCGAAGAGATGGACCCAATTACCAAATGAGTACGGCGATTCCGCATACTCCCATCCTTTTTCGGGAAGGTCGCGATATTCCGAGAAACGCCAGTTGGAATTATGGATCCTCAGGTAGTACTGTACATCACTTTTTCCAAGAATGACGCGGTTATATCCAAGGCTGTCGGCATTGACCCATGTAGAAATCGAATAGTGTCCGTCGGCCGGAAAATTGAGTTTTCCCGACGCGGTATTCTGCATCACGATGTAACTTTTCCTGCTATTCAGGAATTTTCCGGCGCCGCCGATCATCCCCTCGGCGGCGCCGACATTCGAGGGGGTGCCATCAAACCCGTTCTGCGTTGCGTCCAGCGCAATCGCATCTCCATGACCCGAAAAATGCCACACGCCGCCGAATCCGTTCGCGGAATCAAAGACCGAGCGTATTGGAACGCCGGGTCCGGCGGATGGATTTCCCCACAGCATGATAAACGCCCGCGTATTTGCATTTCCAGGTACCGTATCCACATTGACCCAGATCTCGGCCAGTCCGGAGGCGGTATCCCAGCGCTCGATTTCAAACGGCAGCGGGGTCGAGTCCGCATAGGGCTTGATGAACCTGATATCCGCTCCATCGGCCTTTGCTTCGCCAAAATTAAAGTTACCCGCGTTCAATCGGACAAGCACAGGGAACCGATACACCTCATCTGAAACGCCGGCCCCTGCTGCCGTGGTGTTCAGGTATACCGGTTTTGAAAAAAGCCATCCGTCGTAGGGCACCAGCGTTACCTGGCCAGGCCGCGCGACGATATTCGGGATAACCGTTGTCTCGATGCCGGGATCGATGCTGATGATTCGCAGGGTATACGTTCCAGCCGGGAGATCGGAAAGGGTATACGATCCGTCAACATCGACCTCAACCAGCCGTTCCAGTCCCACCACCTGGACAAAACGCCGGTCAGTGGAGGCGTCGAATTCGATTTTGCCTTTGATTATGGCGAATGGCCGGATGGTGTCGGCGCGCAGGCTGTCGGTCCGTTTTTTTCCGCCGCTGACGGCACACTGGAACAGAACGGCTTTGCTGTTCTTGTCGGTTGCCTCGATCAGATACGCACCGGTATCGAGTGAATCGATGGTGAACGATCCATTGGCATCGGTGAGCAGATCGACATAGCTGCGCAGGGTCCGCTTGGGCAGCACCAGCGCTTTCACATAATCCGCCCGTCGAAGCCTGACCGTTGCCCCTGCCGCAGGCGCGCCCGCGGACGTGTACACGGTGGCGACCACCCGCGCATTGCCCTGTTCGCTCGTACCGGCAAGGTCCGGGCCCATGGTGCAGCAGCACCCGAACGCCAGCGCGACCGTCAGAACGTCAATCAACTTTTTCATTGCCCGCGCCTTGTTTAGGAATGGACGCGCCCACGGGGAAGAACTCCACCACAAGCGAGTAAAAACTGTCGGCGGTTGTCGCTTCATCGTTGGCCAGGGTGACGATTCTTTTTCTGAAATCGACGATCTCGCGTTTGAACTCGGCGAGCTTTGCACGCGGCACCGCCATGATCACGCTCGAAATATCGCGCTCCGTTGGCGGAAACCGGTCGATCGCCTCGAGCCCGAGCCGCGCGTATTCGCGGTTCAGAGCGCGTACCGCCAGGGAATTGACCTCGTTGCCGGTGGTGACGTCGGGATCGGTCAGCACATAGCCGCTCCCGGCGCGTTTTCTGAGAAAACCGAGACGGAGCAGCAGGTTGACGCTCTCCCGCGCTTCGGATGTTTTAATCGGCGGATTGACCGCTTTGGCCAGGAGGGCGTAATCGTCGTTCCACTTCATGGCCACGGCGAGCTCCCGGACGACCGGGTTATACCATTTGTCATAATACGCGTAGAGTTGGACCGGGATCTGCTTCTGCGGCTTGCGGTAGCGCAAGCCACGCAGGACCGCGAGGTACCGTTTCTTTGCCTCTTCGCTTTTTGCCTGATTGAACAGGACCAGATTTTCGAAAAACCGGCGGTCGCGTTCAGGGAGCCCGAGACCTTTACTGAACGCCTCTATGGTCGCCGCGGTCAGATTTCGCTTTCCGGCGACGACCTCTCTATATACTGATGGTGATTTAAGTCCGGATTTGAGGCAGAACGACCTGTATGAAAATACCCGCGAGGACCTCTTTTTCTGATTATAGAAATCCGAAAGAAAGGTACGGTAATCGGTATAGAATTCTATGGGCTGCATCACAGGATAATATAAAGGGAAAGGAGGACCGAAGCGCGGTAATTTTGATTTTAGCGAAATTTTGCGTACTTTTTTGAGTACAGATACGGGAAACGTATCGTTACTGCAATTATATGATTTATAGGCAATTAAAACATTAGTATCTGCTAATTCAGTATCGGCGAATTACTGTTTTAGGCAAAAAGAAAGTGCCGACACCTTTGCACTGGCCTGTGAGGAATCTCCGGTGGTCCTAATTTTTAACAACCCTCTGCGTCACTGCCAGACCGTTTTTTCTCAGGGTAAAAACGTAAACGCCTGGCCGCGCTGTCTTTTCATCCATTGTTTCTGCGGCACAGCCGGTGCGGTTGCATATGCTTTTTTTCTCCGCAATCGTGCGTCCCGCCAGACTGAGCAGGCTCATCCTGACCTCCTCACCCTGTTGCGCCCAGTAGGTTACGCGGATGGTACCGGACACCCGCGCTGGAACGGATATCAGTGCTGGAGCGGTGGAAAACCGCTGCGGGGAAACAACGCCGACCGTACCGCCACAGTCGTTCGGACCGGTCAGGGTCGGTCCCGCCCTGCCGGTGACCAGCGTTTTTACCTCAGCGTTGCCGTATTTTTTATACTGGTACGGCGGTGTGAAAGCCGTGGTATAGCCATCGGTTTTGGTGCCGTTCACGTTGCAATCGATGGTAAAAACACCCGACTGTCCGCCGGTGCTGATCAGCCCTGTCGGGCTGGTGACATTGCTTTCGAAGTAACTTCCTTCCACGCGTATATTCGACATGAATCCCGCAAACGCTCCGCTTCCCACCTTGTTGTAATAACAGTTGAGCACGTGGATCTTACCGTATCGTGTGCGGGGACAGCGCGAATTGACATTTTCCCACCAGCAATAGGCAAAGGTGGCGTTCAGTTTCCCATGGCTTTCCGACTCGTTGTCGCTCGATCCGATAAGATTTGAAAAATTATGCTCCCCGCCCGTTACATAGGTGAACTTGCACCAGGTGACCGTCAGATTGTCGGAACCCTTGACGAAATCAAAGTTGCCATCCTCGCCCTCCATGATCGTGCAGTGATCGAACCAGATCCTCTTGGATGAACTCTGGATATTGACGACATCCCAGTTCTGCTCGGAATTCGAATTCCCCGGCCCCCTGCAGATCAGGTTCTTTACGATCAGGTTGCTGGCGCCGCTGATCTGCCATGAACACTTGACGGTAATCCCCGGCCTGTAGCCGATGACCGTCTTGTTGGATTTGGGTTTTAAAACGTCACCGCTGGTTCCCGAATAGCCGTTCCCCATGTCGTTCATGACGTAAATCACTCTGGCGTCGGATGACTCTATCGCCGATTTTAATGCCGCAAACGTGGTAACCTGCGTTGGCGCGGCCGTTCCCCCTCCGGTGACCGGCCCTTTCGCCGATTGACCGTCATAGTTCGCCCATCCGAACGAGGTGCAGCCGTCCTGGGCCTCAATGGCAAACGCCACTGTCGCAACGGCAAAGGTAGCCGCGACAGTACTAAGTCCCTGCTTCCATACGTTGATCCTTTTTCTCATAACGTCCGGACTCCTTTTCCATGCGACGATTTACCGATGTCAGGCTAAGCCTGTCGAAGCCTTTCTGAACGGCCTTGCAATCACCTCACCGGCTATTGAACGAGCCTTCGAACCATAAGGGGTGACCCGTCCTGCGCTTTCAGGCGCACCAGGTACATTCCCCGCAGATGGCCGGGCGGGACCGGCTCCTGATTGTTCCGGTCGAACATCCGCGTCTCCCTGAAAACGATGCGTCCGCGCAGATCGATCCAGGTTACCTCGGCAGCGGCCGGGCCCGTAATGGAGCGGATTCCGGCAGCGCCGGGATTTCCTGCCGTACCGACAGGATTTTTATACCTTACCTTGTCGCCGGCCAGTTCATTCACGTACATTTCGATATTCGTATACCCCTCGGCCGAAAGCGTGGTTGCTTTATGGTCACCCGCATTGTTCGGGTCCAGCGCGTGAGTTCTTTCCCACGCATCGGGCATTCCGTCCTTGTCGCTGTCAACGGGCGGCGTGCCGCCCGCAACGGTCCCCACATTGTTCGGGATGCCGTTGTCGTCCTCGGTGGTGATTATTTTCCCTTTTTTGCCATACGACAGCAGCTCGTCGACAAGAAACTCGTCAACCGCGTCGCGGACCTTCGATGCTCCCGCATTTTTGCTTACATACTCAAGCGCGTCCTTTGCCGAAAGAACGGCGTTTACGCCCGGATGATTGTACGGCGTATTCATGACCGTGGCGGTCTTGTAACTGGTCATGAGCGTACCGTCGAGCACGCCGTTTTTATTGTCATCAACCCAGTTGTCCTTGCCATACACATGGAAAGCCGCCGTGGTGTTGGTGATGTGCGACCCGGCACTGCTTGACGGTCCGTAGACGAAGTAATTACCGATCATGTTGCATTCGGAAAGCCCCTCGGTGTCCCCCATGATATACCCGTCCGAGGCCCAGTTATACAGCACGCTGTTGATGCACTCTTGCGTGCCGCGCGCTTTGGGGTTTCGCGTTTTATTGTCGATATACAGTGTACGGATGATCGACCATTTTCCGCTCTGCATCAGGCCGCCGGTCGAGTGGTTGATGACGTTGATCCCCTGGCCTACGATACAGTCCTGCACGGTCAGGTTGTCGATTCCGGTGCCGTTGACGTCGAGCGTTCCGTCGATCCCCCAGGAGATGGAAACATTGTCGAGCATGTAGTTCTGTCCTTCGGAAATCGCCAGCGCGTCTTTTTTATCGTCCCCGTTTTTTCCCATCCGTATGCGTATATAGCGGATGATATTGTTGCCCGAATCGCCATTGAGCGCGACGCCGTTACCGTAGATGGTAATGCCGCCTCCGGGCGCGGTCTGACCGGCAAT
>JAFGOU010000074.1 GCA_016926315.1 Chitinispirillaceae bacterium | reverse complement strand
TTCGGTGATAACACGGTTGAATATTTTGCCTGAAGAAAGGAGGTGGATATAATGACCATTTCAAGTCCGGTTGATAGCCTGTTGAATTCAATGTCGGCAAGCGATCCGCTGAAGGTCCGGGCGCAGGTCAATGCCGACGGCACCGGTATTGCCGCGGGATCGAGTGTGGTCGAGGGCGGCAACGGGGAATACGTCAGGAAGGCCGACGAGGAGATGGGAAAGGACGACTTTCTCATGCTCCTGGTCACGCAGCTGCGTTTTCAGGACCCGCTCAATCCCATGGACAATGCCGAGTTCGTCGCGCAACTCGCGCAGTTCAGGGCGCTTGAAGGGACGTCGAACATAGAAAAGGCAATCCAGGACCTTGACGGATCGTTCAAAAACTCCATCAATGCCCAGACCGCAAGCGCCAATTCCATGGCCAGCACGGCGGCCGTTTCGCTCATCGGCAAAACGGCGCGCATGCAGGTCGAGAATATCAAGTGGTATGCGTCGCCCGGTGAAAAGGTCGACCTCCCGGTGTACATCGGCGGCAATCCCGAGGCCACGGTCGAGATACTGGACGCGGACGGCGAGGTGGTCAAGACCTTTACCGCTTCGGGCAAGGACAGCCAGAACACGGTGAAGCTGGTCTGGGACGGGTCGACCGACAAGGGCGCCATGGCCCCGGCAGGGACCTATAAGGTGCATATCGTCGGAGAAGAGAAGGACGACGGACTGTACGCGTTCATCGAGGACGTGGTCACCGGCGTCAGGTTCACCGATGATAATGCTCTCATCAAAATACACGGCTTGGAGATACCGCTCGGCAACATTCTTGACGTTGCCATTGGCACCGGAGCGAATCAGGGCCAGCTTTTGACCCAGGGTTCGGCAGTGGCGCTTCTGGGCAAGACCGTGCGCGTGCGCCAGGACGTGATCAATTTCAAGCAGGCCGACAATGAAAACATCGGCATAAAGGTCAATGCCCAGCCGGGACGCGAGGTCACGCTCAACATCCGCGATACCAAGGGCGAGATCGTGCAGACGCTCAAGGCGGTTGCCGAGGAGAACGGGGTGACGTTCTTCAGCTGGAACGGCTCGAACCTCGAAGGCGGGTATGTTCCTGCGGGACCGTATACGCTTGAGATCGCGGGCCAGGAGCACGATCCTTCCCTGTATGCGTATATCGAGGGAAGGGTTGACGGCGTGAGCAATCTGCCCGGCATGGCGCAGGTGCGGGTCATGGGAGTCAACTTTGACCTGAGCGATATTATAGATATTTCGGCATAGACGGCGGGGAAAAGGACAATTTCCCGCCGGGAAACGAGGAGAGTATGGACGTACAAAAAACATTCAATGCGGGACAGCCGGTCGACATTCGAAAGCTGCAGGCGCAGCAGCATCTCCGGAGCGCGCCAGGTGCTCCTCCTGCGAACGCGGCTTCCCAGGTGTCGTTCGGCGATGTTCTTGCACGGAAAATTGACGGGCTCAAGTTTTCCGCGCATGCGGAGACCCGGCTTGCCAGCCGTAATATCGCGCTCACGCCGGAGCTTATGGGAAAACTTGAGAAAGCGATCGCGGGGGCCGCGAGAAAGGGATCGCGCGATTCACTGATCATGACCAGGGAGTGCGCGTTCATTGTCAATATCCCGAACAGGACGGTGGTTACTGCCATGGATGGTGCGAGTATGAAGGAAAACATATTCACCAACATCGACAGCGCAGTGATTGCGGACTGAAAAACACCGCTGGTCCCTGCCTATCGCAAGGCGGCAGGGTGCGGCGGACCGCCGAACGACTGAAGCGGTCCGGTCATTTTCGCAAGCAAGCGCTGATAATGGAAAAGGGGTCTTTGTATGCTTCGCTCATTGTATTCCAGCATCAGCGGTCTGCGCAACCACCAGGTTGCGATGGACGTCATCGGAAACAATATTGCCAACGTCAATACGGTCGGGTTCAAGGCCGGCCGGGTGACGTTTGAGGAGTCCATGGCACAGCTTCTGCAGGGTGCAACGCGTCCTGCGGGCAATGCCGGCGGCACCAACCCACTACAGATCGGGCTCGGTATGGCCGTGGGATCGATCGATACCATGCTTGTTCAGGGCAATCTGCAGACCACGGGCGAGATCACGGACCTTGCCATCCAGGGCCGCGCCTATTTTGCCTTTTCGAACGGTTCGGGTACTTATTACGGTCGTAACGGCGGTCTGCAGTTCGACGCCACCGGAAAAATGGTATCGCCGACCAACGGCTTCACCTTGCAAGGAATGATGGCGGCTTCCGACGGCACGTACCCTCCGGGATCGCGCATCGGCGACATTCGCGTTCCGTTCGGTGAAAAAGCGCCTGCGCAGGCAACGACCGAAGTGCGGTATGCCTGCAACCTCGATTCCGATTCCGAGGCGCTCGGCAGCATCACACATACGAACCGCTTCCTGGCGGTTGCGCAGGGAAACCAGTCGCTTACCTCGCTCTACGATGAGAACGGCAACAGCCTCGGCATCCAGGAAGGCGACTATCTCATTGTCTCGGTCACCGGGACCGGGATTGATCCGCAACGGTTTCAGGTGGGCTCGGACCCGACCGACATCACGACCTACGACGACCTGGCCGCCAGTGTCCAGGCGTATCTCCGCGCCAATGGATTTGATTCGGCAACCGTTACCATTACTCCTACCGGTCAATTACAGGTTTCCAACGGGCCGGGCGGGGCGTCGATCAACGGCCTGCAGATCCGTTCGTCGCGTCCGGGTTCCAACTCGTACGTGGCCAACGCGTTTTCGTTTCCGCCCTCGATCGCCGGAAGCTCCACCAGCGCCGCCGGTGTCATCCTCAGGCCGGCCATAGCGACCGACCTGCTCGCCAACTGTTTTGACATGGCGGGCCAGACCCTCGGGCTTGAGGCCGGGGACGAGATCAAAATCAACGGCGCTGTTGGCGGACGCGCCATCTCCGAACTGGTACTTACCTATGACCCGGCAACGACCAATATCCAGACGCTGATCACCGGTATTCAGCAGGCGTTCAGGCTGCCCGCGACCGACGGTACGGTAGCGGACAATCCTTCGGTGAGCATTAACCTTGCCGATACGCCCAATGACCGGCTGCCTGACGGGTCGATCGTGATCCGGGGACAGCCCGAACAGGCGTTCGCCATCACGAGCGTATCCATCACGGCGACCAACTCAAACAGCGACCTGCCATCGCCCGCCCGCTTCATCGCAAACATGGGGTTTACCGAGATCCAGCAGGCCCGCGACACCGGGCAGCACAGCGCTTCGATCCTGGTGTATGACCAGTCGGGTGACGCGCATACGCTTGTTTTGACCTTTACCCATTCGGGTGTGGCCAACGAGTGGCTCTGGAATGCGCAGACTGAAGGAGGAGAGGAGATCCTGGGCGGTTCGAGCGGCCGCGTCACGTTCGGCCAGGACGGTTCGCCTTCGTCCTTTACCTATGACGACGGTTCCACCGCGTTCCGGTTCGATCCCATGAACGGTTCCAATATCGTTTCGGTCAACCTGAACGTCGGAACGCCGGGGTCGTTTCTCGGCGTGACCCAGTTTCGTTCCGATACGACCACGGTGGCGCGTGAGCAGAACGGGTATCCCATGGGCAAGCTGCAGGAGATCTCGATCGACGAAAGGGGCGAGATCTTCGGCGTGTATACGAACGGCGTGTCCAAGTCGATCGCGCGCATCTACGTTGCCGAGTTCAACAACCCGGCGGGCCTTCTCAAGCTCGGGGACAGCATGTACGCGGTCTCCAACAACTCGGGAGAGGCGGTCCTGCAGCGTCCGGGAATCGGTTCCGCATCGACCATCAAGCCGGGATCGATCGAGATGTCGAACGTGGAGCTTGCGACTGAGTTCACGAGCATGATCACGACCCAGCGCGGGTATCAGGCTAACGCGCGGGTGATAACGACAAGCGATCAGCTGTTGCAGGAACTGGTGCAGCTGGTGCGGTAACGGCGTAATAGGTCCCTCTCCCCGTAAGGGGGGAGGGACATGGATAACCGCCTATGTCTTGAAATGAACAAAGCTGCTTTCTTGCGGCATCCCGCGTTTCCATGGTATAATGAGGATGTCAAGAGGGAGGCGGATTATGATAACCTTGCACCGACTGAACAAGCAGGAGTTCGTGCTCAACGCGGATCTCATCGAAACGCTCGAAGCGACGCCCGATACGCTGGTGACGCTGACGACCGGCAAGAAGATCATTGTTCGCGACGCGTTGCAGGACGTGATAGGAAAGGTTATAAGCTACCGCCAGCTTTGTCACGGTGCCGTTCAGGTCGTTCATGCGGAAAAAAGGGAGCCGACCGACGACGATATCGTGGCGCCGCCGGCCGATGCGGGAAAGCGACGGAAACCGTGAAACGCAGGTAAACCTCAATGATACGTGGAGTTGGTTATGGATGAAAAGAAACCCAAGGAAGCGTCCCCCAGGGAGCGTGAAAAGGAAAAAGAGGAAAGTAATAAGGGGGCAAATGCTTCGCAGAAGAGCAATAAGATGGTTCTCATCGGCATTATCGCCGGCATTATTATCGTCGAGATAATCGCGGTCTTTATCGTCGTGAAGATGGTCATGCCCAAACCGGCTGTCGAAGCAGAGGAGGTCATGGACGTCGAAGGCGCGAAGCAGGGCCACGAGGAGGAGATGACCACCATGGGGTCCACAACGGCGGAAATGCCGATCGAAGTGGTGGTGAATATCGCCGGAACCGACGGCGAGCGGTTCCTGAAGGCGGCGGTTGTGCTTGAATTCGAAGAAGAGGCCGAGCACAAGAAAAAGGAGTCCGGCGGCCACGGGCACGGCGGCGGACCTTCTCTTTCACCGATGGCAGAGGCGGTCCTGGTGCGGATGCCGAAATTCAAGAGTTACCTTATCGAATACCTGTCGAAAATGACCATTACCGAGGTGACGGCGCCTGACGCCAAGTCCAAAATCAGAAAGGATTTTCTGCGCATGGTGAATACCTCTCTGCCGCCCAAACTCGGCGAGGTGAAAGATATTTACTTTACGCAGTTTATCATCCAGTAAGACTGAAAAGGAAGTGATGCGTGAGCGATATACTGTCCCAGGAAGAGGTTGATGCGCTGCTTTCCGCAGTGTCCTCGGGTGGCGATGTTGAAATCGGCGGCGGGCCTGCCGAGACAGGCGCGCCGGCCAAGGAGTTCGAGGAAGACGAGCGTACCGTGTCGCTGTACGATTTCAGGCGGCCTGACCGTGTTTCCAAGGACCAGATGCGTACTCTGCAGAACCTTCATGAAAGCTACGCGCGGCAGCTCTCCACCACGCTTACCAATTTCCTGCGGACCTTCGTTGAGATCGAGCTGGTGAGCGTGGACCAGTTGACCTATGCGGAATTTATCATGTCGATTTCCAATCCGAGCTGCATCTATCTCTTCAAGATGGAACCGCTTGACGGATCGGCCATCCTCGAGATCAACCCCACCCTCGTGTTTTTCATCATCGACCGCCTGTTCGGCGGGCAGGGAAGGCCGTCGGAGCAGAACCGGGAGCTTACGCTCATCGAACAGAGCGTGCTCCACCGCATCGTGGAACGCGGCCTTAACGATCTCAAGGAGGTATGGGAGCATATCGGCGTGTTCTCGCCGAAAGTGGAGGGATACGAAACCAACCCGCAGTTCGTGCAGATCGCGCCGCCCGGTGAAACCGTTATCCTGGTCTCACTCGAGGTGCGCATGCAGAACGCTTCGGGGCTTATGAGCCTCTGTTTTCCTTATATGCTTCTTGAAAGCGTGATTTCAAGTCTGTCGGGCGAATCGTGGATGTCGTCCCAGAGCACGTCGACAAAAGAGACGCGCTCCACGCTCGAGAATGAGATTCAGGACCTGCCCCTGCGGCTCTCGGCGCTGGTTGGAAAAACAACCATTACCATCCGCGATCTCCTGCAGCTAGAGCGGGGAGACGTCCTGGTGCTTGATAAGCCGTTTGACAGCGACCTGAACGTGCAGATCGACGAAAAGACCAAATTGGCGGCGAGATCAGGCGTCATCGGCCGGAAGAAAGCGATCAAGATAACCAGAATCATCGAGAAGGAGGTACCGGGCTGCCATGAGTGAAATACTGTCACAAGACCAGATCGATCAACTGTTAACTGCCGGCGGTTTCGGGACCGAGTCGTTTGACGCGAAAGGCGGCGATGCGGGACCAACGGGTGGCGACCGGTACGCGTCACTGGAGAAAAGCGTGGCGCTTTTCTGTACCCAGGCCTCATCCGTATTGAGTGCCACGCTCAACAAGAACGTGACCGTATCGTGCGATGTGTGCGGCAAGTCGGATTTCGATACCATCAAAACGGCGCTCAAAGAAGAACCCCTCTGCGTGGCACTGCCGTTTGGCGAGGGGCTCAGCGGCGAAATGTATCTGCTGTTGCATTCCAGGGATGTCGCCGTCATGGCGGACCTCATGATGATGGGGGAAGGCAATGCCGAGTACGCGCCCGAGCATAACGACGCGCTCACCGAGATGTCGAACCAGATCATGTCCTCCTTTTCGGTTGCGTTCGCGAGCGAGACCGGACAGCAGATCAATACATCGCCTTCCTCGATCGCCCAGTATTCGCTTGAAGACCCGCCGGCGCCTCCGGAACAGCTTGACATGGCGATCCTCAAGCTGGCGGTCGAAGGACGGGACGAAATAACGGGCGCGCTGATCATCCCCGAGCAGCTTTCACTGCAGCTAGTTGAAAAGAATCCGGCAGGGGAGGCTACTGCCGGAGAAGGCGCCGGAGAGTCCGGCGAAGGATTTACTGATGACCGTTCGCTTGCCGACCAGTATGGCCGGGATGCCGGCGAGCCGGGCGTATCGGGTGTGCGGAACAAGAGTATTGAGGTGCTGCTTGACGTGGATCTGGACGTCAGCATCGAGCTCGGACAGACCAGCCTTACCATAAAGAGAATCCTTGAACTCGCGCCCGGCTCGGTGGTCGAACTCGACAGGATGGCCGGGGAGCCTGTTGACCTGCTGGTCAACAACAAGCCGATTGCAAAGGGTGAGGTGGTGGTGGTCGATGAGAGCTTCGGTATCAGGATACTTTCGCTTGTCTCGCCCGAGGAGCGTATTAAAAGCCTGCGCTAGTGGTGAGGCCCGGTCGCGACAGCGCCGTTGTTCCGTTCAGATTTTATCTTCCGTAAAGAGCTGCCGTTTTCCCGCAATACTCTTCCCGTATACCGAGCGTTTCAATGCGCAACCTCCAGATCGCCATGCCGGGTGAGGGAATTGTCATACGCATCCGATGGGTCCCCGCCAATTGCCTCTCGGCGTGCGTGGTGGCGAGCAGCCTGCCGGCCAGGTCATAAAGCTCGAGCCGGACCCCGCACGATCTGTTCAACCGGTATTCGAGCGCAACGGCATGATTGCCGGAACGCGTGAGACGGGGCAGGATCGGCACGAGGCATTTTTTATCGAGGTCAAGCGCTGCCGCCACCGTATCCAGGCACACCACGACCACGGAGTAATAGGCCGGGATAGTAATGGCACCCATGACCGGCGTGCCGTCGAGCAGGCGAAACGAGCCGCCGGAAAGGTCTGATGAAAGCGGCTGCGAGGTACTGTTGATGAGAAGGCGCGTCGTTGCATAGGGGTTCTCCGGCGGCAAGGAAGCAGGACGTTTGATCTGGTCGGTTTTTGCCGAGCCGTCGGCCCAGGGAAAGGCTGCCTGCCACTGGGGGATGGTTTTCCAGTATCTGGTCCACCGCTGATTGCCGGTTCCCCAATGTTGTATGAGTGAATCGTTTCGCCAAGGGTTGCAGAACCAGTTATTGCGCAGCGTGCCGAAATCGAATCCTGGCTGAAACAGGAGCGTGGCCTGTGAGTCGGCAATGCCGACGCAGATATTGCTGTCAATGATATGCGCCTGCGGAAGGTTTTCAGTGCGGCCGGTCTGGCTGTTCGTGGAATCGCCTTCAAGATCGAGCTGGCTGCGACAGTTGCCGTACAGGATGTTTCCGCGCAGCGTATCCGCGAAGTTGTTGGGAAGAAAAATACCGAAACCGCCCGAATAGGCACAGGTATTGTAGGAAATGTCATTTTCCCTGAAATCGCCCAGGAATTCAGGCCAGATCGCATGGCCCAGATTCGACCAGGGGCCGCTCGATTCGAGGTCGCCTTCGGTATTCAGGATAATATTATGGCGGATCGTGCTGCGGTGGCAGTTGGTATAGATCGCGCCGCCGTCATTGAGTGTTGCCATGGCATGGTCGAACACGTTGTTCTCGACGATGTTACGCTCGCTGCCGAGGATCACACCGGCATAGCCGGTATGGGTAAAGGTGTTGTAGCGGATATGCACGTTCCTGCCGTTGGAAATGATGATTCCCGCCGCGTGCCATGAACCGCTGCCTCCGTATCCCGGAACACAACCGGTATTCATGAAGGTGTTGTGTTCAATGAACGACGCGCTCGATACATGCGCGGTATTTTCATTCCAGGAGATCGCGAGATTGAAGTTGTTGAAAAACACATTGCCGGTGATATGCGCGTCTTGGATTTCCCAGGTTGCCTGGAGCGCTGCGCCGCCTGAATCGCTGCCGATATTTTCAAACCGGCACCCGTCAACGGCGCTCGAGCCGGAAATGCGCAGTCCGGCGTTTCTGAACATGGTGAACCTGATCCGCTCGACACGGCATCCGGACAGGTCGAGTCCGAACGGCCGCAGCGATCCTTCGACCCTGAGCGCGCCCGGATCGCCGCCTCCGGGCGCATGGAGGTAGATTCTGCCGCTGGCAGCATCCTGGTACCATTCTCCGGGCGCGTCAAGCTCTTCCAGCTTGTTGTCAAGATAGTAGCCCCAGTCCCTGCACGGGGCCAGGTGAATGAAGCTTTGGCCGGAAAGCCTGAGCCTGCCCGCCGCTTCATAGGAGGCGACGCGACGTGTTTCGAACCACCAGCTCCAGCGGCGCCATCGTATGTTTGCATCGGCCCAGTAGTCTGCGCGGTTGCGCGGGTGCGAGGCGAGTGCGTTGTCCAGCACCGACGTATTGGTGCCGTCGCTGTTTTCGATCACCGTGTCGATGCGAAGCCACCCGGTGTCGGGGTAGCGTGCCAGGGGCATGAGCGAATCATTGACGAACAGGTATGCTATCGCTTCCGGGCAGTCGGCGACGTAGACGGGCCCCTCGTGCCGGGTCCAGCCGTTGATTTCCACTGCGCCGCTTATGGTCGGTAGCAAAGAGGAGGGGTCGCCGTACGCAGACAACGTGATGCTGGAGGGCCAATTACCCTGCGACTCGCGGAAAACGTCGCCCCGTTTGAGCAGTACGGTATCGCCTGAATGGACGGTCGAGCGGGCGTGTGAAAGGTGCCGCCAAGCGGATGCGGGGTCTTGTCCGCTGTTCTGATCGGATCCTGAGGAGGAGACATGGTACCGCGCGGCATGCAGCGGAAAAACAGCAATCACCAGCAGCATGATGATGCCAAAACGCACCATAACCCGTCACCCCTTTCGTGTATAAGTATAAGATCCCGCCGCCGCAGCAAACACTCTCAATCATTAAAAACAGCCTGCAGCACCACAACGGCGGCACAGGCGGTTAAAAAGAAGGAGGGAGAGTTTTGGTCCTCGTTACTCGATATACCGTGCGATTTTTTGCGAGGCATCGAGCGCCTCATTGATCGCGCCCCCAAGGATGGTAGAGGCGAATGTTTTGTCTTTCATGTCGAATTTCATCTTCTGAATTTTCTGCCACGAGTTTTCAGCGGCGTTCTTGCTGGTTACCTCGCCGGCGTACGTTTCTTCGGCAAGCTGTTTTTGCGATGCGGCGTCGAGAAGGCGGAGGCGGATCCGCACCTCTGCATTCGCGAATTCGCGGTATTCGTCTGCACGCGGCGAGATCTCCGCCCGTTGGGTAATATCAAACACATCAATGGAACCGAGGATCACATACCGGGCACTGTCGCTGCGTGCCGTCTGGAACGGGTCAGGGCCTATGGAATCCGTGACAACGAACGCCAATTGCGGTTTGGCTTTGCCAAGTCGTTCGGTCAACGCGCGGGTCAGATGCGCGCTGATCGGCCAGTTGCCGTGATAGGATGAGTTGTTGGAGAACAATGTAACGACGCACCGGTTCTTCAGTTTTCCGGTTATGGTAAGGTGGTCTTTTCGCGATTGCGCAAGCTGTTTTTTCATTGCTTCTTCCAGCATATCGGCGGGAATCCATGTCCGCAGCGATTCGATATCTTTTTTAAGCACTGGCATTGGAGGGGTCGGATCGGTGTTCATGGAAACAACGGTTGCATGGGCCGGCCCCAGAAAAAGTGAGACGGTTTTGAGGATATTGCGTACCTGTACGGTGCCGTTTATCACCTGAAGGCGCGTCGCGCCTCCCTTTTTATCCACCAGGACGCTGAATGCGGTACCGCGTATCGACATTACCGCGGTCGGCGTATACACGCGCATGTTGGCGTCGTCGAAAAGGCCGCGCGGAACAATTTTTTTGACCAGGAAGAACACCGCGCCGAAAAATACCGTTGCATGATTGAATATCTTGCCTTCCGGCGGTTCCTCCTGAACAAGATTGATGAGCAGCTGGGAGTTTTGATGGACGTAGGTGGCGCTGCCGTCGGGCCACTTCAGTGTCGCATATCCCTTGGTTAACACATGGAGGATGTCGTTGTTATACAGTCGCATCTTGGGTTTGGCCTTCTGCCATTGCTGCCTGCCCGCACGTTGCACCTCGGCGCTCCCTTTAAGCGAGTCCACCACGGCATACAGCTCGGTTCCCTGAACGGTAAAGGAAAAAAGCAGGATGCAGCAACCTGCCAGCAGTGATGATTTGAGACAGGGGGTCATATGCTCCTCCTTAGAAAAGGATATTTTATTATAGAATGGTGTACCAGCTGTTTCAAGGATAAGTTGGAGAGCGAAATCGGGTGCATGCCTGACGGCACCGGGTGCATCACGCTTCCGGATTCCTTTGCGAGGAACCGCGCCTTCGGCCCGGGAAAAAAGCAATTGAATACCAGCATGGAGAACGGCTATTTTTATTACCCGGCATTTACTCATCAAAAAAAAGGGAACCGTACAATGGCGCGAATACTCCGCAGCTCGCAGACCACGGCTGGACGCCGTATGGCGGGCGCCAGAAGTCTCTGGCGCGCAAATGGCATGAAGGAATCACAGTTCGGCAAACCGATCATCGCAATAGTAAATTCATTTACCCAGTTCGTGCCCGGTCACGTGCACCTCCATGAAATCGGCCAGTATGTCAAACACCTGATCGAAGAACAGGGCTTCTTTGCGGCCGAATTCAACACCATTGCCATCGATGATGGTATTGCCATGGGGCATGATGGCATGCTGTACTCGCTGCCGTCGCGCGAGCTCATAGCCGACAGCGTCGAATACATGTGCAATGCGCACAAGGTGGATGCCATGATCTGCATTGCAAACTGCGATAAGATTACCCCGGGCATGCTTATGGCGGCCATGCGGTTGAACATCCCGGCCATCATGGTCTCCGGCGGGCCCATGGAAGCGGGTGTTGTCGACGGAAAAAAATACGACCTGATCGACGCCATGGTCATGGCTGCGGACCCGGCCGTTCCGGACGAGCAGGTCGCAGCGATTGAGCGGGCCGCCTGCCCGACCTGCGGCTCCTGCTCTGGTCTTTTTACCGCCAATTCCATGAATTGCCTTGCCGAGGCCCTCGGCATGGCGCTTCCAGGGAACGGGACCGTCATGGCAACGCACAAGCAGCGGATCGGTCTTTTTGAAAAAGCAGCCCGCCAGATTGTCGCCCTGACCCAGGCGTACTATGAACATGAGGACGTATCAGTGCTCCCCCGGTCGATCGCGACACGAGAGGCGTTTCTCAATGCCATGGCGCTGGATATTGCCATGGGAGGTTCGACCAACACGGTCCTGCACCTGCTGGCGATCGCGCACAGCGCCGATGTTGATTTTTCCATGAAGGACATTGACCAGTTGTCGCGAAAAATTCCGGTATTGTGCAAGGTCGCACCCAGTTCTCATTACCATGTCGAAGACGTGCACCGGGCCGGCGGCGTCATGGCGCTTCTTGGCGAGTTGGCGCGGAACGGCCTTATCGACACCTCGGTGCGGCGCGTCGATGTCCCGCACCTTCGCATGATACTTGACACATACGACATCATGAGCCCGCATCTTGGCGCCGAAGCGGAAAAGCTTTTCAGGAGCGCTCCCGGCGGAGCCGCGCAAAACCTTACGCTCGGCTCGCAGGAGAACTACTATCCCGCCCTTGACCTTGACCGGAAAAACGGCTGCATCCGCGCGTATGAGCACTGCTATTTCAGGGATGGGGGTCTTGCCGTGCTGTTCGGCAACCTTGCCGAAAACGGCTGCATTGTAAAAACCGCCGGCGTTGATCCGGCCATCATGACCTTCAGCGGCAGGGCGCGCGTGTTCGATTCCCAGGAGCAGGCATGCGATGGCATTCTTGAAACGGTCCAGGCTGGCGACGTCATCGTTATCAGGTACGAAGGCCCGCGCGGCGGCCCCGGCATGCAGGAGATGCTCTATCCGACGTCCTATATCAGATCGCGGCATCTTGACAAGGAGTGCGCGCTGATCACCGACGGCAGGTTTTCCGGCGGCACGTCGGGCCTTTCCATCGGTCACGTGTCGCCGGAAGCAGCATCAGGCGGAATGATCGGACTGGTCCGCGACGGCGATATCATTGAAATTGATATCCCGCAGAGAAGCATCAATGTCAAAATCAGCAGCCAGGATATAGACGGGCGAAAAGGAGAGGAGATGGCAAAAGCCGATCAGGCATTCAGGCCGCAGCGAAAACGGGCCATCTCTGAAGCGCTGCGCGCGTATGCAGGATACGCGGCATCGGCGGACCGGGGTGCGGTGCGGATCGTGCCGTCCTAGCCGCCCGTTCATTTTTATCAGGACGGTTTCACCGTGGCACCATTATTTTTGGGAGTCTATGCGCCATGATATGCTTTTTCAGCACACGGGCTAAGTGTTTTTGCGCTTCATTTAAAATTGCGAGAAAACATTCCACTTCTCATCATCGTCGGTATACGACGTGAATTCGTATTCAATGAATTTATTTCGCATTTCACCCATTTTTTCATCAAATCCTATGGTGTTGTCATGATAGAGCACATATTCCTTGAAGTTATCAGATGAAATGACCATCACGAGAGCGCAGGTTGCATTGTCATTAAAAAGCGTGAACAGGTCGTCTTCGATTCTGCTGATTATCGGCTCTTCTTTTTTTGACTGCAGTCCGTTTTCAGTGCGAAGGGTCAGGTTGAAGGAGATCCCGGAGCGGTAATTCAAATATCCTTTGCCTGCAATTTCCTTTACCCCGCTGTTTTTCCTTATTATCATTGGGAGTCCATTGTGCGTACCCGAATTAATTGACCACTGGTCTTGTATTTTCGGCATCTTTTTTTTAAATACCATCGCGTACGCTCGCTGCGAAACGGGGCCGTCAATTGTGCTATTATTCTACCATTTCCGCAGAAGCGAAATCATCTCTCCGGTAATCACGTTCTTGAGCTGATTATATGTTCCTTGAGCTATGGACGTATTGCACGCCCTTGCCGCTATGCCGATCCGGGACCCTGTCCGTGCCTTTCTGGCAGGACCTGCCGGTTTGCCTTTTTTTCCTGGCCGACCGGATGATGCATTGCAGACAACCGCAGCATGGTGTACAAGGGGAAATTCTTCCCTCACAAAACATCCGCCTGGGAAACAGGGGAGTGGCAGACGCCAAAGAAACGCGCATAACGCATTGCCGTTTTAAACCCAATCGTTTCTCTGAGCGCATGTTATTTTACCGCTCTTCTCCGATTCACCGGAACCCGTATCGATGCGTTGAAAGTGGCCATGCAAACCGCAGAAAAAATAAGAAACCGCCTGTTTTCCCTGCGCACCAGAGGCATCAGATACGGTCTGGAACGGGTGATGCGGGCTGCAGCGCGTATGGACGATCCCCATAACAGTTGTCCGTGTATTCACGTGGCAGGAACCAATGGCAAGGGTTCGGTGTGCGCCTTTCTTGAATCGGGTCTCAGACGGCTTGGCTTTACCACCGGTCTGTACACATCACCGCACCTGGTTGCGTTTGAGGAGCGATTCCTCATCAACGGCAGGCCGGTTTCGGAGGAGTCCTGGATCGCGGTGTATGAGGAGATCCAGCCGCTCATCGATGAACAGGAGCTCACCTTTTTCGAGGTCGCCACGCTTATGGCATTTGAGCTGTTCCGGCGGGCCGGTGTCGAGTGGGCCATATACGAGACCGGGCTTGGCGGACGGCTCGACGCCACCAATATCGTGATGCCGCGCGTCTCGATCATCACTTCCCTGGCGCTTGACCATGAAGAGTATCTCGGAAAAGGTCTTGCGGCGGTCGCCGGTGAAAAGCTGGGAATCATCAAACACCGCACGCCGGTCGTCATGGCGCTTCCTGAATCAGACGAGGTGCGTTCGCTTGCCATGATCCATGCAATCCGGAACGAAACCGACGTGGCGTTTGTGAGTCCGGACCAGTGCGGCAGATATGCTGAAGAAACGGACGCGATGCGGTTTATCTGGCACGGCCAGGAGTTTGTTATCCGGCTGCCGGGTGTGTACCAGTTGCTCAATGCGCAGCTCGCTGTCAGTGCACTCAGGAGCGCCGGTTTTTTCAATCTTCAGGCAGTGGCGCAGGGATTTGTGCAGGCACGGTTGCCCGGACGTTTCCAGATCGAAACGGTTGGCGGAAAAACAGTCGTGTTTGACGTGAACCATAATCCTCATTCGGCCCAGGCATTCTGCAGCGAGCTGCGCAGGCGTTTTCCCGGCCGTTCCATCGTCATGGTGGTCGGCATCATGAAGGACAAGGATATCCCCGCCATGCTCAGTTGCTATGCCAGCGTTTCCAGACATCTGCTTTTTGCAGCGCCAGCGACCGATCGCGCTGCGCAGGCCCACGGACTTCGCGCAGCATTGCCCCGGGAGTATGACGGCAAAAGCGAGACCGCCGGCGCCGTATCTGACGCGTTCAGGTTGGCGCTCGACGGCCATGAAGAGGTTGTCTGCGTGACCGGATCGTTTTTCACGGTCGGCGAAGCCATGGCATGTGCAGGCATACGGCCGTATGCCTGAGCAATCTCTTCAGTCAAACTGCGCGACCAGTTCGCGATCTTCGGTAAGATCGATCATCCGCGTAGTGTCGGTACTGCCGTCACTCCATTGCCTGAAAGCGCCTGATGACGCTCGGGCGGTAAGCTTAAGCGGATTGCCGATAAAATAAACGCCGGTATGCGGGTAGAATCCTGGCGTTATGCCGTCAATGTCGATTACGCCATGGCCCGTGACATCAAGCGTAAACCGCGCGGTGCCGCTCAGGTTGAAAAACGAGACATAGGTGCTGCGCATGCCTGCGGGTCGGTTCGCCGCCCATCGAGCAAGTCCGGCCACGCTGGAACTCCACCGTGATTCAGGCATTTCCCAGCGGTCAAAATCCCGCGGAATCTCGCTTTGGATATTCGCCGCCATTGCCTCGATGAGCGTGGTAACGGAGTCGGTATGGAAGGTCGTTGCCAGGAGCGTGGCTGCGCGGTTGATAAACCGCCGTTTAAAATTGCCGTTTTTCAGCAGCGTGCGCAGCATAAAGGTTGACCAGGGCGGATTGGGCCATTCTGGGCCGGTGCTGTCCGTGGCCATGGTGAGCATGTTTATGTCGTACGGCTGTCCCCAGGACCCGAACCCGCCGTCTAGGTCGTACACCACCCATTTCCATGTTCCCCGAGCGGTTCTTGGGCGCCACCAGCCGTTGTTGTTCGCGGGCCAGTCCGTGTTCGCGAAATAGATTTCAGCGGTAACGTAGGTGATGTAGTTGTCAATGTTCATCTGCTCCGCGACATGCTGGTAATGCTCATCCAGGCTTACGCCAAACACGCGCAGGTAGTGCAACAGCTCCTCGTAATGGATCTTGTCACCGGCTTCGACCTCGCCGTAGGCCTTGATGAAATCGATCTCGTTTTCCGCATAGCCGTGATTATTGACAATATACGAGGCATTCAGTTTTTCACGCAGGTTGTGGATGCCCCAGTACCTGCCGTTGATGTACACCACCACGGGCCGGTATTTCTGGTGGTCCAGGTTGAGCTTTCCGGCCAGCCGGCCGGCAAGCGCGTCCTCGAACATGGCGCGCTGGAAATTGCCGCCGTTGTTTCTCAGGATACATGATTCAAACCGCCTTAGATCTGGAGCGTCGGGAAACAGGGGGTAGACGAGCGTGCCCCGGCCGTATATTCTTCGAAAAAACAGCGAGACCGATTTTTTCGGGTTCTGGCGGCTGTAGTTTCCGAAGATGCGCAGTCCTACGTTGCAGGAAAACCCCTTTAAACCGCCGGGTTCGAAAAACGCGATATGGACCGGGACCTCTTTTTCCTTCCAGAAATTCGCGCCGAAATAGGGCGACGTGTCGCTTGCCAGTGCTCCCTTCATGTAGATGCCGGTATCAGGATCAAACAGGGCACCGGGTTCGACGGCAAGGGCGATCACCGCAAGCCCGGAAGCATCATTGATAAAATAGGTCGCTGTCGTAACCGGACCGGGCGCACGCTCAGGTGCAAAACCCCGGTACCGTACCACCGTTGTGGTATCAATGGAAAGAGGGCCGGCATAGGCAGGGGAATGCTCATCAGGCAACGAACCGTCTAGCGTGTAACGGATCTGGGCGCCTTCGCATATAAGACGCAATTGCAGAGGGGCAAAGAAAAAACCGCTGGCAACAGACTCTGTTACCGGAACAATCGAGCCTTTGAACGAGGCAGGGTGGTTGGGTGATCCCGGGGTGGGAGTGTCAAAAACCACCCAGGAAAGTGGCTCGCCCGGTTTCCTTCCCTGGCTTATGCCGCTACCCAGTGGCGTGAGCTGCTGCAGGTCAACAAGCTTGCCTGACGGATTGGTCAGGACAATGGTCTCGCCTTCCGCTGCCAGTTTGAAATTCGCATGCAGGTACGAGGCGTTTTGAACGAGCGCAATGCCGGTAATGGTAAACGTCACCGAATCGTTTACCTGTTCCGCGGCAACCATGAATCCTTCAACTCTTGTCAGGTCAAGCCTGGGTTCGTTTGATATGCGGATATCGTACGAGTCGTCCGTGACGCCGGTGCCGATAATAATATCGCTGTAGGAGAGCCAGTCTTCCAAACCGAGCTGGAGAACGTGCACGCGCAACGGTTTGCCTTTTTCAATGGTGCCGGTGATGCGCACCCGGTCATAGGCGGTATAGTTAAGGGTACGTCTGAATTCTATGCGAACATAGGCGTCCTGCCAATTGATGATGCCTGAATTGTCGTCAAGGTAGAGCAGCGCCGATACGATCCTTTTACCGTCCACAATGCCGTGCACGCCGCCGGTGAACATGACCGGCCTGACAAAGCTGTTGCCGGCCGGATTGTTCTGGTTGTCCGCCCATGGCCCAATGACCGCATCCGTCAGATCGACTTCAGTAACGGTTTCAGGCGAGCAGGTGGTAATGTCCCTTCCTGATGCGCACACAATCACATAGCCCTTTGGTTCCAGCACAACCGTGCCGCATTGCCATTTGGCCGGATCATCGCGCCGGTCCGAAAGACCGTACCTATTCAGGGCAACGGTCGTATCTGCAGTATTGTGGAGCTCGATCCAGTCCGGGCTCTCATTGAACTGGTCAATGAGCGTTGCGGCATTGGACGACATGACCTCATTGATTTTAATCGGATCTGGCGTGAAAGCGCTGTCATCCACAGGATCGGACAGGTCTGGAAGCGCGCAAAGAAAAGGCATGAAGAACGCGCCTATCAGAATAACGCGGCAAAAAAGAATGAACAAACGCATATTCAGGTTGATCCAGACTCTTTCTATACCAAGGGATTAGTGGTTGTTTGGCCCCAAACGGCTCATTGGTTTTGATTGCCACATCGCCTCACCCCCAGGCCCTCTCCTCTACGAAGCGGGGGTTGTTACCTACCCTGCAAAAATTCCACGTTATGTATATTGTATCCATGGATTCCGTTGCGCAGGGCGCTGATCCGCTTCATATCGTTGTTTTTTTCTTTTACGGGCTTTCCTATTTCGTTCTCGGCATTGCCATAAGCCTGCAGTCCCGCAAAGGCACTGACTTCAGGTTCGGAAGGTATCTATGGCTGCTGGCGATCTTCGGCTTTCTCCACGGCGCAAAGGAGTGGCTGGAGATGTTCACCATGATCGGCGGGCTGTTCTGGACGCGTCGAGGCATTGAAACGCTTACGGTGATCCGCTTCACCCTTGCCATGGTTTCCTATATATTCCTTTGTATTTTTGCGCTGGACCTGCTTGTCCCTGAAAAGTCCCGGAAGCGAGTCGTCGCGCCGGCCGCGGTCATTCTCGGCGGTACGTCCGCCGTTATTCTCACGCTCAGGTGCATTCCCGGTGTCGGCGGGCTTTTATCGTTGCACTTCGACGTTCTCGTACGGTACGGGTTCGGTTTTCCGGCGATAGGCATGACCGCGTTCGCGCTGTTCAGACACCGGGGTTCGCCCGAAATCGCACGTCTTGATTCGGCCTCGCTCAGGCGCTCGTTCACTGCCGCGGCGGTCCTGTTCGGCATGTATGCGGTGCTTGACGGGCTCGTCGTTGAGCACGACACTTTTTTCCCGGCCACGATCCTGTCCTACAGGAATTTCGAACACCTCTCCATTGTCCCGGTCCAGGTGTATCGCACCCTGTGCGCGTTCGGGATCGTGTATTGCATGCTCCGCATTCTCAAGGTTTTTGAACTGGAAAAAGGGGCCAAGCTGGAAAAAGCGTACCGGGAAATCATCAGCACCAGCACGCGGGAACAGGAACGGATCGGCCAGGACATCCATGACGGCCTGTGCCAGGAGTTGGCCGGGATACTGCTCTACGGCAAGGCGCTGGAAAAACAGCTTGCAAAGCGGCAATCGTCCGAAGCCGGTCAGGTGAAAAAAATGAACGGCATGATTGATCAGGCAATTTCAGAGGCGCGCGCCCTTTCCAAGAGCCTGTATCCGGTGGAGATCGAAGGGCACGGGCTGCTTCACGCGCTGGGGCATTTTGCCGACACTGTCACGGAGCGGTACGCCGTCGCGTGCGAGATTATGCATGACGCGGACTGCAGGATACTGGACCATCAGGTCGCCACGCACCTTTTCAGGATCGCGCAGGAGGCGATCACCAATGCGGTCAGGCACGGGAAAGCGACCAAAGTGACGGTCTCGCTGCACCGCCGGGACGATACGGTCATGGCGCTGTCGGTCCATGACAATGGTTCGGGCATGACCGGAAACGCGGGATCGACCGGCGGCATGGGAATAAAGATCATGAAGTACCGGGCGCGGGTCATCGGCGGAACGCTCGACATCATTCCGCGAGCGCAGGGCGGCACGAGCGTGGTCTGTTTGATTTCCTGCAAGGAGCGGACAAGTGGATAGCAACGGAACCGGAACGGCTGAAATGAAACGGGTGGTCATCATCGACGACCATCCGGTCGTGCGCCAGGG
>JAFGOU010000073.1 GCA_016926315.1 Chitinispirillaceae bacterium | reverse complement strand
TCTCATCTGCAGCACCGCCGCCTCGGTCATGAGAGAACAGGCATGCATAGCCGCAACGGCCGACGGCGCACCAGGTTTCTTTTCCACGACCGGACGCACGGCATTGATCCTGCCCAACGCGTCAGTGTAAAGATCGAGTGAACTCAGGTGCACGTCCGGCACATAGCGGGTCCGGTTCTTCTCCAGAATGGAAACCATATCGTCAAGCGTTGCCTTTTCTCCGGCCAAAAAGGCCGATGGGAGCCGGTCCGTTTCGCGCTGCTCGCCGCTTTTCGAAAATGCCGAAGCGCAGCATACGAGTATCACTGCCATACTGGTTGCATATCCGCGCATGTTCATTCGCCACCCCCTCCGGTCGTGAGCTTTTCAAGCACCTTTTTATAGGTTGCCAGACGATCCTCGGCCTTCATGAGATCCGCCTGTACGAGCGCATACTTCTCCCGGGTCATCCTCAGTTCGTCCTTCAGCAGGGCGAGACGGTAATAGATGCGCGCACGGTCGATATGATCGAGCGCGTCCCTGTGCTTTCCCTGTTCAAACGCGGACCTGCCCAGCGCAAACAGGGAATCGGCGGTTGCGCGTTCCTCGCTTGCGAGCTTCTTTCCGGCGCATTGTTCATTCAAGGCGCCGGTCTGACCGAATGAATGCGACGAAAGCGTGCGATACGGAAAACCGCATCCGGCAAACAACGTTGCGATTCCGGTCAGGCAGAACAGCACGAGCACCTGTTTCATTCGCTCCTCCTTTCCGGCCATAAAGCAATGTATAACTGTCCGAAACATATCGGGATAGTGTGAAGATAAAACATGGTTCCTGCCGGAGAAAACTATTCCCGGCTGACGAAACGGCCAAACCGTTACCGGCACCCGCTCCCGGACCCGCTTGACAATCCAGTTCCAAATTGTTATATTTTATACCGTTATTGACTCGAGCACCGGGAGCAGGCGCACGCCGGTTCCCGGTGACCTCAAAGGTCTGGCAGGCTTTTCACATATGTCGCGTGAAAAGGTCAGACTAAGCTCCCAGGCAGAAGGTCCTGCCTGAGGGGTGCTTGTTGCACACGCAGAGTCCGATCGTGCAACAGGAATGAGGAATAAAACCATGCGAAGCAGCATCTTCCCAGACATACCTGCATCCTGCGTTCAGCGCCCCGTTATTGAGCGATCGTCCGATATCACGTTTTTTCCCATATACGGTTTCTTGCCATCACCCGATACTGCCTGTCAAAATGATTATTCCAAAGGAGGCCCAGCGTATGAGCGCGAAAATTGGTGAGCTCGTTTTTTTGCAGCACCTGGCCGGCCGGTTCAAGATCCCGGCCCCGGAATTTCTCGTAGAGCCGGTGAACCAGTCAGACATCAAACGCAAACTTGCCGAATGGGGCGGCGGTATTGTCAAACCCGACGTGCTTGCCGGGAAAAGGGGCAAGGCCGGCGCGGTCCACCACGTCAAGGACTACCGCCAGGCAATGCAATATCTGAAGCGGACCGCGGCAAACGAGATCAACGGCCTTCAGCCGCGCACCGCCTACATTGTCCAGTCGGTCCCGGCTGACATGGAAATCTTTACCGCCATAATGTACAACTCGAAATTCCACTCCCCGTCCTTCACCGTGTCGCTTCGAGGCGGCGTCGACATTGAATCGATCCCTGAAAAAGAGAAAGTTACGATACCGGTTGACGTGTTCCGCGGGCTTAACGCGTATCAGGCGTCCGAGGCGCTGAGCGATCTCGGACTGCGAGGCAAGCTCAACTCGCTTTTGGCGCGGCATTTTGTGAGCCTGTGGGACATGTTCATATCGACCGGCATGCTGAGCTGCGAAATCAACCCCTGGAGGGTGTCGAAAAACGAAAAGGTATACGCCTGCGATTTCAAGGCGACCTTTGACGAAAGCAACTTCAAGTTCAAGGACATGGGGTTCTCCATCCCCGAATACCCGAGCAACGAAGAGCCGTTCGACGAGGAGATGCGGCTCTGGTCGGCCTCAAGCCATCAGGGCCAGGCGCACGTATCGAGCCTGGGCGGGAAAAAGATCCTGCCGATTCTGTTCGGCGGCGGGGCGAGCACGATCATCATCGAGACGCTTTCCCAGCTCGGCGGTGATCCCATGTTTCTATCCGATTTCGGCGGCAATCCACCCTACGAGCGGATGAAGAAAACCGCTGAAATCTGCTTTAGGCACAAGCTGGCCGACGCCTCGCTCCTGCTGATTCTCGGGGGCAAGGCCAACAACACGCAGATCGACGTCACGTTCACCGCGATCGCTGACGCCCTTGAAGACTGGGTGTCGCAGAACGGACCGCTCACGATCCCGGTCGTAGTGGGACGGGGCGGGCCGGGGCTGGTGCAGGGGTTTGCCGCGCTCAAAAAAACCCTGGACAACCTCAACCTTCCCTATGTGTTTTTCGGGCCCGATACCCCCATCACCCTGGTCGCGGCATACGCGGCCAAGCTGTCCAATTACAGCGTCAAGGCGGAAAAGGAGGCTGCATAAATGAGAGCGAAATCACTGAGCGATATCTTAACGAAAGGCGACCGCATCGCCGTGTCCAACATCACGGGCCGCGAAGCATCAAAGGTGTCCATCATTTCGCAGCGTTACTGTAAAAATATCGTGGCCGGCTGGGCGCTCGGCAAGGAGGGACAGACGATCGATGTTCCGACGGTCGGACCGATCCCGGTGTTCGGCCAGTTCGACGAGCTTCTGGAGGCGTTCCCGGAAACAAAAAAACCGAACAAGGTCATTGTCTATTCTCCGCCGGACGCGGTGTACGGCGATGTCAAGGAAGTGCTGGAACATGGAAAGAAATATGTCGAGACCATTTTCGTGATCACCGAGCATGTGGCGGTCGAGGTCACGGCCAAGCTCAAATCCCTCGCCGAATCAGCGAATGTCGACATCATCGGCTGCAACACGCTCGGCGTGATCAACGCGGGCGACCGCGTCCGCATCGGAGCGGTCGGCGGCGATGCGCCGGACGAGACCTTCCAGAAGGGAAGCGTGTGCATCATGTCCAATTCGGGCAACATGGTGAACACCATTGCTTCGTACCTGAAATCCGCAGGACTGGGCATCTCCTACGGCATCTCGACCGGCAAGGATGCGCTCATTCTCACGCCGCTGCGCGACCTGCTCCCCCTTGCCATGAAGGACACCCGCACCGAAATGATCATCCTGTACGTCGAACCGGGCGGCTTGTACGAGGAAGAGGCGATCGCCTATCTCTCCGCGCAGAAGAACCCCAAACCCGTGCTGGTGTATGTGTCGGGCCAGTTCGCCGAGGGCCGTTCCGTGTCGCTTGGCCACGCGGGCGCCGTGGTCGAGGGCGCGAACACAAACGCGACCGCGAAAATGAAGATGTTCGACGACTATTTCGGCATTCCGGTGTTCGATCCTGACCAGGCCAAGCGGTTCATCCCGCTCATTCAGCGCAAAAAAAGAGGCATCAGGGTAAACGCGCTGCACGACCTCATGCCCGCGTCCCTGGCAGTCATGGAAGCTCTCGAGATGAAGGTGGATTTCCATCCGACCAAACCCCTTGCGCTCAAGCCGTGGTTCGTCAGACTCGGCGCGATCGAGAAAAGCCTGCCGCGCGACCTGATCCTGCATCCGGGAACGATCCCTGAACCGTACGGCTCGCTTGTGGAACAGTATGTCAAGTCCGGGTTCGGCCGTCTGCCCACGCGCCAGTCCATGCGCAACGCCTCTCACGCCTCCTCAAACGACGGCGTCACCCCGCGCATCTACGGCTACTCGGTCATGAACCAGATGTCGAATAATACGTTCGCCGAAGCGGTGCTGCTCTACTGGCTCGGGTATCCGCCCCGGCACGCGTTTGAGTCAAAGCTCTTTGAAATGGGGCTTATCGCGTCGTTGACCAACGGGCCCGGAACGATCTCCAGCCAGGCGCCCAAACTTTCGGCATCAGCAGGCAATACGCCGAACACGGCAATGATCGCCACGCTCGCGGCCATCGGCACGGTGCACGGCGGCAACGGCCAGGAAGCGGCGAAAATGCTCATCGAGGTGTTCGGCAAGAGCGGCCTCCTTGATCCCTACAGCAAGCCGAACGCCCCGGACCTTGACAAGCTGGTCGCTGAATTCGTCAAAAAGTTCAAGGCGAAAAAAGCCGTGGCAAAAGAGGCCGGCCTTGACTACGACAAGATACCGTGCCTCGGTCATCCGGTGTTCAACAAGGACCCGGTCAATTACGACCCGCGCGAACGGATCATTGCAGCGTACATGGAAAAAAACAAGATCTACAACGTGTTCCATGACTTTTACCACCGGCTGACAAAAGGCATGGCCTCCTCGGGGGCGACCAACAAGGTCCATGCCGTGAACGTGGACGCGGCCCTGACCTGCATACTCATGGGCATAGCCTGGCCGCTGCTCGTGGACAAGAAGATAACCGTCGAGCGGGCCGTTGACCTTCCGTTTCTCGCGTTCGCCCTGGGACGGGTGGCCGGCGGCGCCGGCGAATATCTTGACCACCGCGAAACCGGCACGGGCATGGACATGCGCATCCCGGTGAGCGAATGCCGGTACCTGGGCAGGATAAGAGATTAACACCAGATACGCACCGTACGCTCAGCTCATGACATGGTCACATCGAGAAATCGAAAAGGAGACATTGTATGGGAAGATCACTCGCACAGAAAATCATAGAGCCGCACATTGTCGAGGGCGCATGGAACACCGGTTCCGAGATCGCGATACGGATCGACCAGACCCTGACCCAGGACGCGACCGGCACCATGGCCTACCTGCAGTTCGAGGCCATGGGACTTTCCAAGGTCGCGACCGACCTCTCGGTCTCGTACATCGACCACAACACGATCCAGATCGGTTTTGAAAACGCCGACGACCACAAGTATCTCCACTCAATCGCCGCGAAATACGGCATCATCCTGTCGCGCGCCGGCAACGGCATCTGCCATCAGGTGCACCTCGAACGGTTCGGCAAGCCGGGAAAAACGCTGCTCGGATCGGATTCCCACACACCCACCGGCGGCGGCATTGCCATGATCGCCATCGGCGCGGGCGGGCTGGACGTGGCCATGGCAATGGGCGGCGCGCCGTTCCATCTGGTCTGCCCCAGGGTCGTTACAATCAACCTTGTCGGCAGGTTACAACCCTGGGTCTCGGCAAAGGACGTGATCCTCGAGGTGCTGCGCATTTTCGGCACCAAGGGCAATGTGAACACGGTGTTCGAATACGGCGGTCCGGGCGTGAAAACGCTTTCGGTCCCTGAACGCGCCACCATCACCAACATGGGAGCGGAGTGCGGGGTCACCACGTCGGTGTTCCCGAGCGACGGGATCACGAGACTGTTTCTCAAGGCGCAGGGCAGGCTTAAAGAGTGGACCGAACTGCAGGCTGATCCGGACGCCCCGTACGACCGGGTGGAGACCATTGACCTGTCCAAGCTCGTCCCGCTCGCCGCAACGCCCCACTCGCCCGGCAATATTGCAACGGTCGCCTCCATTGCAGGCAGCCCGATCGACCAGGTGTGCCTGGGCTCATGCACCAACTCGTCGTACAAGGACCTCGTCACCGTGGCAAAAATCCTGAAAGGAAAAACCGCGGCGCCGAGTGTCAGCTTCGTGGTCGCGCCCGGATCAAAACAGGTGCTCCAGAACATTGAAAAAGACGGCTACTTGAAGGAACTCGTGGCCGCGGGCGCACGCATCAACGAGTCCGCGTGCGGGTTCTGCATCGGCAACAGCCAGTCGCCCGGCTCCGGCGCAATCTCCCTGCGCACCTCCAACCGGAACTTCGAAGGCCGCAGCGGCACCAAGAACGCGCAGGTGTATCTTGTCTCCTGCGAAATCGCCGCCGCCGCGGTGATCAAGGGGAAGATAACCGACCCGCGCAAACTCGGCATCCCGTACCCCTCCGTGAAGATGCCCCAGAAGTTCCTTGTCGACGATCGCATGTTCATCTTCCCGAAACCGGCCAACAAGCGGGCAAAGACGGAAATACTGCGCGGTCCGAATATCGGCGCGCCGCCTTCAAATACGCCCTTCCCCGCCGACATACATGGCGTGGCAGGCATCAAGGTCGGCGACAAGATCACCACCGACCACATCATTCCGGCCGGCGCGCGAATGAAATACCGGTCAAACGTGCCGAAATACGCCGAGTATGTATTCGAGACCGTTGACGCCTCGTTTTCCTCCCGGGCAGGCCAGATACGGGACAGCGGCAGGCATGTGGTGATCGTGGGCGGCGCGAGTTACGGCGAAGGATCGTCGCGCGAGCACGCGGCCATCTGTCCCATGTTTCTCGGCGTCAAGATCGTGCTGGCAAAATCGTTCCAGCGCATCCATACCGACAACCTGGTGAACTTCGGCATCCTCCCGCTCACCTTTAAAAACGAGAGCGACTACGACGGGATCGA
>JAFGOU010000072.1 GCA_016926315.1 Chitinispirillaceae bacterium | reverse complement strand
GTCCTGAGGCTGCCTGAATGGTTCCACATTCCCTCAGCCCAGGCCGCGGCGCGGCCCGTATTGCTGATGCAGAGTCCCCGGACTCTTCCTGAACTCGCGGAAAGCTGGCTGAAATCGAATCCTTCTGCTTCCAGTTGCTGGCACGCCGAAAGAATGAGCTGGCTGTGTCCCGAAGCATAGGCAAGGCTGTCGTAGTAGGTGAAATTGTTCGGCGCGCGAAATACGCCTTTGACGATAAACTGGACATCGAATTTTCCGCCCGACCAGACCTGGAAATAGTAACGAAGACTGTTGTCCCTTGGTTCCAGACTGTTGAATTTTTTTGTAAGGAAACGGACCGCCGAATCGGCCGAAGGATATTGCGCGGTGATCGGAGCATCGGGAAAATCCCATACGACACACAAACCGAAGCATTCCCCCGTATACAGAGCAGTATTTTTTTTCGCCGGAAGGGAATCCTGGGTGGTCGTCGGAATATCGGCGCTTTTTGCCAGCGCATCCATGCGCGTTAGATAATCGGGCCGCACTCCCCTGAAAAGGTTCGTCCGCGACGCTTCAATTTTTTTCCTCATTACCTCGTTAGAGAGGGTGATCCTTTTGCCCAGTCCGATGCCCGCGGCCCCGTTTTTTCCCGAAACGACCCGGATGCCCGATGATACGAAGCCGTCGCCTTTTTCCGAAAGCCGCGCGTAGCAATACCAGCCGCTCTCCTTATCACGGACAACCGTGTACCCGTCACGGGTTTCGGCCCTGATAAAAAATTCATCGCCATGAAGCAGCAGTGGAATCCGGCTCCCATCCGGCTGGGTGAATAGCTCCTCTTCGCCCATATAGGGACGACCAAAGGTTGTGGTGATACAAACACTCGAAAAAAGGACAAGAAATGCCACGGTACTGCGCCTGATTTCGTATTTCCACATACTACCCTCCTTAAGGATGCCGGTCATTGTGAATCAAATCCGGTTTTAACCGGTTATTGTCCGGATAGAAGTTTCTTCCCGCTCCAGGCATGTCGAACGTTACTATGGTTGAAGCTATCGCTGTAAAAAAGAAGGGCACCGTCTCTCCCTACGGCACCCTCCCGGAATAGCGGGCACAGCCCGCTGATTCCTCCTTTCGTATATCAGGTTATTTGAATACAACCAGTTTATCGTCGTTCCCCTGATTCAGGTAACAGAGCCTGATCCAGTTCGTCGACCTTGCCTTTTTTTCGAAACGTACCTCGTCAAGAGCGCCGTCAAATCCCGGTTCAGTTGATCTGCAATCCCAGAATCCGCCGATGACTGCGCTCCGGTTTCCGCCTGAACCGTGATCCGTCGCGGCAGTGGTATGCACGAGCGTTCCGTTGATGTACAGGTTCCATGCGCCGTTGCTGTAGGTGACCGCGCCGTGATACCAGCCTCCCTGCGGAATGGTCGATGTTACCGGATACCACGGGGAGGGGGTTTTTGAGTACAAGCAGAGTGATACACTGTCCCTTTTATATATACCGAGGGCAAAGGTTGAACCCAACGTGTCGGTGAATACGGAAAAAAGCCTGTTCAGGTCACTTTTCAGTTCACCGATGTTCAGCCACATGCTGATGGTGAGCGGTGACGTTCCGGTGGGGACAAAATAAGATGAGGGAGGAAGCGTGATCTTGTCGCATTGACCGGAAGCGCTGTCGGCGATTTTGTTGCTCAGGTTCTTGCCAAACCCGATGATACCTTCCCTGCCCGTAGCGTTGATTTCATCCATGCCGTGGAACCCGTTACCAGTCGCGTCGCGATAGACACCCTCGTTCCCTCTGCCGTCGGTCTCCTCGTAAAGGTGCCAGACGCCGGTAAAATCGTCCGCATCGCTGAAAACCGCGCTTCCGCTGGAGACCGCTGCAGCGAAGGGGTTACCCCAGTACATGATAATGGAGCGGCTGCTGTCGTTGCCGCGAATGGTATCGGTTCTCACCCATATTTCCGCTGCGCCACCGGCGGGATCCCATCGTTCCATCTCATGGGCAAGAGGAGTGCCGTCCTGTTTCGCAAAACGGACATCGCTACCGTCAATCATTGCCTGGCTGAAGGGAAAATGATCGGGTGTTAATCTGACAAGCACGGGAAAACCGGTCACCGTTCCGGTGATATACGCGCCCGACTGCGTGGTGTTGAGCTGCAGCCTTCGGGAATAGCGCCACTCCTTGAACGGGACCAGTTCGACAATGCCAAGGCCGGTGGCCGCTCCGGAAGTCACCTGCTGGTCGGGAATGTCGGAAGGCGTAAACGAAGGGATTGAGGATCGGATCCTGACGGTGTAGCTCCCGTGAGGAAGGTTGTTGACGATGAAGCTGCCGGTCTCTTTGTCGACCCTGACAAGCCGTTCCAGACCGTATATCTGGACGTATACCGTTACCAGGGACGGCATGAGGGTGAGATCAACCACGCCATAAATTCTTCCGGTCGGCCTGGCAATGACTTCCCCGCAGTTGACAATGCGATTTTTCTGCGAACGGGCCGTGATAAGCGCCCCGGTAGCCTGCCCGCTCTGAACCTCGATGAGATAGTCGCCGGTGTCGAGACTGCCCGAATAAAAGCAGCCTGCCTCGTCGGTGATGGTATCGACGATCGAAACCGGCGCGCGGTTGGGTATGTCTATTGAGGTATCGGTCAGATAGGTGCGCGGCCGTATTTTGACCGGAGCATGGACGACGGGCCGGCCGAGCGTGTCGCGGACAAACGCGGTAAACCCGTTGGTGGTTTCAGAGGTGCCGCCGGTAAGAGAGGGAAACGTGCCGCAGGTGAACAGGGAAAGACTGAGCGCAAAGCATGCCGAGGATATGAAAAAAGGATGGCGGAGATTCATGGGCGGCCTCCGTCAATTCTGCTGAGCGGGAACAGCTGGATATTCAACTGGACGACACGATCAGGCGCCGGTTGTTCGCTTACGTATTTAATGATGGAACTCCGGAATTCTTTGACGCGCTCCCTGATCTCATCAAAATCGTGCGTATTAATGTTCATGGTTACGGTCGAGATATCGCGGGTCTCCTTCGGGTGCCGTGACAGGGATTCGCCCGAAAGCCTGATGGTCTCCTCCTGAAACGTCTGGATCGCCAGCGAGCGCCACTGGGGGCCCGACGTGATGGCCGTGTCGGTCATCCGGTAACGGCCGGATTCGTCCTTTTTAATGAGCCGCAGTTTTTCAAGAAGCTGGACCGACTCCTTTGCCTCCCTGACCGATATCGGCGGCGAAAGTTTTTCCGCAAGCGCCTTGTAATCGCCCTTGAAATTAATAAATTCGATGACGGAGCGGATTGCCGAGTGATACCACTTCTGGTAGAAGGCGTACTGGTTTTCGAGCAGCGTACTGGTTTTTACCCCCTTGAAAGAGAGCATTTTTTCAAAAAGCAGTTTGCTCTCTTTGTGGGATTTTGATTTGACAAAATGGACCAGTGTTTCAAAATACTCCGCTTCCGCGCCGCGAAGCCCGCAGAAATCGATAAAGGACCGGATGGACGAATCGGCAATATGCCGGATTTTAATGAGCACTTTTGCAAGATAACTCGCGTCCATGCCGACCTTCGACCCGAACAGCCGGTAGGAAAAAAAAGAACGCTCAGACTTTTTCTCTTCGTAAAAGTCCCTGAGGAAATCACGGTATTCGAGATAGTCAAAAATCGATCTCATCAGCGTGAGACGCTCATCGGTGCGTTCAGGTGTAATGATCCGGCGTCAAGGGACACGATGTAGGTACCCTGTGGCAGCCGCGCGGCCGGCAGAATCATTTCATGAGGTCCGGCCTGCTGGTTTTCCCTCGTTTCCGCGAAAACGGTTTTTCCCGACAGTTCGTATACCCGCACGGTCAGGTCGGTCTGCTGCGGAAGGTTGAACGTGATTGCACGGTTGAGTCCCGATGCCGTCGGGCGGAGGCGAAGGAACGCCGCCGGTTCCGCGCGGTTCATGACGCGCTGCGCCGTACCGGTCTGAAGCCGGATGATAAACGTCAACATGGGGTCGCCGAGGATCAGCATTCCGTAGTTCCACGCCATGAAGTAGGGGACATCGCGGGTCATTTCGCTGCTGTTGCAGTAGGCGTCAAACCATACCTGGTATGCCTTCCCAACGCAGGTGTTTTTGCCGATCTCCTCAAAAAGACGCTGGCCCTTGTTCCCGATCCACTGACCCGTCCGGCTTCCGGCGATACAGACGAGCGCGGTCGGGCTCTTGTTGAACACATACGCGCCGCCGAGATAGCCTCTCGTGCCTGCCGCGGCCCAATCCGCGAGATGGCAGCCGTCATGGGCATAACCGATCGGTTTGGGGTTGGCGTTGTACACCGTGGTGTAGTTGAGGGAGCCACCGTTGGAAAAAGAGTGAGCAGTGTACCCGGAATGGCACCACAGATGCAGGAACGAGTAATTCCCCTGGATATGGGTATTGAGGTACTGGTCACGGGAGTAGGCGCCGGGGTTGCGAAGAATCGTGGTGTTTTCTGTTCCATACACGCGCTGAAGGTTCTGGACCGAGGTGCTCCAATCGGGTTCGATCAGGTCGATCGCCGATTTCCTCAAGGTAACTCCACCGACCCAGTAGTTGTGGACCTTATCCAGATAGTCGCAGCACATCTGGACTTCGGTGCCGAAGCTGCCCATGGGTTTTACATCGATGCGCGCATAAAAAATCTCCGATCCCCGGTCGCCGGTTCCGGGATTATGCGCGTCGTAAAAAGTGTTGTTGTCCGCATCGACCCACTGGCCGTCGAGGTCGCAGTAGAAATGGTCGCAGGTCCAGGTTTCATATTTCTGGAAAAAAGGGTCGCTCTTGAACTCCATCCAGGCGACCGGCAGGGAGCCGATTTGAATTACACCGTCAAGGCCGCCGTTGTTATAGTAAGACTTGATGAGGTCCTTGATCCCGACCGCCGTGCCCCCTTCGACCTGTTCGAGCACGACCCTGCAACCGTGTCCGGCCGCAATGTCCTGCATATACCGGTCCACTTTTGTTTTTACCGTGGCGTTGGCGTACAGCGTTCTGTTGGCAAGGATAAGCACGCGGCTTACCGGCGTGGGAGCGCCGCTGGCCGTATATGACGGCACGGTTGAGAATGCGCGGCCTTGATACGAAATGCGCTGTTCGGAACGGAAAAACGGTTTTTCAAGGTTATCGGCTCTGAACTGCTCGTGCTGCTTCTCATACCACGCTTTTTCTTCGAGGGTGATGCTTTTTTTCAGGGCATCGACATACTCCTGGTCGCTCATATCCGGTGCGGATGCGGCGGAGAAAAACACCATACCGAGGACCGATACAAAGGCTGCGGATTTTATTGGTCTTCTCCTCTGGTGATGAGTAAAAAAACGGGTCATTTCCCTTCCGCTTCTACTGCGGGAGAGAAATGACCTTTTGGTTCCTTCCCCGAACAGAGCAATAAAAATCCCTCTCCCGCTATCATTACCTTAATATAGGCATGAAAAGAAATCCGTGCAGATAATTCTTTCAAAAATGTGGACAATTATGTCCACAGAACCGGTAAATATCAATGGTTATTCCTGTTTTTAATAATAAAAGGCGAAAAGTACGGCAGTAAATTGTCCACAAACCGATAAAAACGTTCAGAAAGATGTTCTTCTGCAATACTACCGTCCGGGAGGGTCTATTCGGTCTTCGAAAGTTTTTTCAGGTCAGCGCGTCGTTTGAACGCAAAGGCACACTCGGTATCGGGCGCTTTGGGTGAGCAGCGGGAGAACTCGATGTAGTAATTCCAGGCTTTGATCGCCTCGATAAGCAGGGCGGCGTTATTCTGTTCACTCTCATATCGTTTATCGATGGTACAGGAGCTGTAATAAAGAATCTCCCGCTTAAAGTCATTATTCTGCGGAATGACTGATCCGGCGGTCGCCTTGAGCGCGCTCTCGAACCGCTCCTGCGCTTCGGCATACAAGCCGAGGTGGAAATAGGCGCGGCCGAGGTAGACGTCGACGGCAGGGTCGGAAAAGCTTGTTTTGAGCGATTCAAGGATTTTCCGGGCTTTGATATACTGACCCTGGTATTTGATCAGGATCGCGGCCATGCGGATCTGCGCTTCGAGGTATTCGTTGGCCAGTCCGCCCTTGTCAATCGACGGCACCATTCTATAGGCATTGATGGCATCGGTCCACTGTTCGCGCTGTTCGTTTAACTTGCCCTGCTCCAGGAGCGGCAGGGAGGCGGAATCGTTGAATCGTGGCACATCGTTTTGCAGTGTAATGGTCTTCCAGAAGGCATATCCCGCCATCGAAAGCGCGGCGATGGAAAAAACAAGCGACACGGTCGCAAAGTGCCGCCGGAAAGAGAACGGGATCGTCACCTTGGGTGAGGTGCCGAACGACGTGTAGGAATTGATGCAGTGGCTGATCGATTCGGCGATCTCTTTTGCCGTGCTCGGTCGATGGTTACGGTCGCGCGAGAGCAGGCGGTCGATGAGTTCTTCGGTGAGCGGGGAGATGGAAGGCCGCAGCTTCCGCACCCGTGTGTAGGATGTTTCCTTGATGGCGTTGATGAGGTCGGTAAGATTTTCGGCGGAAAAGGGTTTTTGTCCGGTCGCCATTTCGTACAACACGATGCCCAGCGAAAAAAAGTCGCTGCGGCAGTCGAGCGTCGTGCCTGAAATCTGCTCGGGCGACATGTAATGAAACGTGCCGACGATCATGCCCTGCATGGTATGCGACGAGATATTGAGGGGTCGCGCCGCGCCGAAATCCATGAGCTTGATGAGCTTGCCCGGCGTAATCATGATATTTTCAGGTTTGATGTCCCGGTGCAGTATGCCCAGGATATCTTCATTGTTCGGCCCGGTGAATTTGACCTGATGCGCGTAACTGAGCGCGCTCGCGATCTGCGAGGCGATGGAAAGCAGTTCCCGCTCGTTAATGCGCGGGTTGCGGACAATGTACTCCCGCAGCGTCTGGCCCTGCAGATATTCCATCTCTATGAAAAAATAACCGCCTACCTGTCCGGTGTCGTACACGCGCATGATGTTCGGATGGTCGAACCGGGCAACGAGCTGCGCTTCCTGTTTGAACCGGAGAAAGAAGTCCTCTTCTTCGACCAGCGATGGTTTGAGGATTTTTACCACCCGGTCGAGATCGAACCGGGAGTTGTGCGCCCGGTAAATGAAGGCGGTACCGCCTTCATTCATCCTCTCCAGTATCTGGCAGTTGCCGATCTGTTTGCCGATAAACGGATCGGCGTGCGACTGGTGCTCGCCTGCAGATCCGGCAGGCTGGTTCTGCAACGGTTCCCGGATCGTATCGGTTTTCGGTTTGTTCTGGTCCGCCATATCTTACGTCTGGTCGATGAGTTTTCTTATCTGCTCGCCGATCTCGTCGATAGTTGTCTGTACTTCGCGATAAGCGACATCGAGTATCGAGCCGGCGGCGCTGCGGCATGAGATATAAAATTTAATTTTCGGTTCGGTACCCGATGGTCTCGCCGTGATCGTGCTGCCGTCGGCAAGGAGAAACTGGAGAACGTTTGATGACGGCAGGTCGATGTCTTTTTCGCGGGCGTTCTTCTTAAGCAGAAGGGTGGTACCCGCACGGTAGTCCTTAAGTGAAATTACATTCCGGCCCGCAAAGGAAGCGGGAGGATTTTTGCGGAGGGTGTCCATGAGTCTGTTCATGGCCGCCACTCCCGATTGTCCTTTGAAAGCGCCGGAGATGCCGGTTTCCCTGAAATATCCGAATTGCTGCCAGATCTCTTTGAGCCGGTCGATGAGCGTTTTCCCCCGGCTCAGATGGTAGAGGGTCATTTCAGCGGTCATGACCGCAGCGGAGACCGCGTCCTTGTCGCGTACTTCGGTAGAGGTAAGGTATCCGTAGCTCTCCTCTCCGCCGAACAGGAACACCGGACCTCCGGGCGTTGTTTCGAACTCCCTGATTTTTTCTCCGATGTACTTGAAACCGGTCAGCACGTCGACGCATTGCACGCCGTACGAAGCGGCGATAAGGCGCTGGAGGTCGCTCGTCACGATTGTTTTGATGAAGACCCCGTTTGCCGGAAGGGTGCCGAGTGCCTTACGCGTGCTCAGAAGGTAATCGAGAAGCAGCGTTCCGAGTTCATTGCCTGAGATCAGCCTGAAATCGTTTCCATCGGGAGCGGCAATGCCGATGCGGTCGGCGTCGGGGTCCGTACCCATGACCAGGTCCGCCTTTTTGGCTCTGCCGAGTTCGAGCGCGAGCTGCATGGCCGAAGCTTCTTCGGGATTGGGATATTGTACCGTCGGGAAATTGCCGTCGGGCTCTTTTTGCTGCGGAACGAAAATGACCCTGATGCCCAGTTCTTCCAGCGCGCGGCCCACGGGCATGGCGCCGGTGCCGTGCAGCGGCGTGAAAACCACCGAAAGCCGCTCCCCGTGCGACTTCACCAGTTCCGGCCGCAGACACTGCGCCTTGATCATTGCGATGAACGGGTCATCGATTTCCCTGTCGATGAGCACCAGCAGGCCTTTCGCTATCGCCTCTTTCCTTGCCATTTCGGGAACCGGGCCCTGGATCGCACGCACCTCGGCGATAATACCGGCATCGTGCGGCGGCGTCACTTGTCCGCCGTCACTCCAGTAGACCTTGTACCCGTTGTATTCGGGAGGATTGTGGCTTGCCGTTACCACGATGCCGGCCGTGGCCTTGAGCCGCCGTACCGCGAAAGAGAGTTCAGGGGTAGGCCGCAGGCCCGAAAAGAGATAGGTGCGGATACCATTCGCACACAGCACCAGAGCGGCTTTGAGGCTGAACAGGTCGGAATAACGGCGCGAGTCGTACGCAATGACAGCGGAGGCGGTACCGGTCGTCTTTTTATTGATATACGCGGCAAGCCCCTGAGTGGCCCGCTTGACAGTATAAGAATTCATGCGGTTATATCCGCCGCCGATGACGCCGCGCAGGCCGCCGGTGCCGAAAGCAAGGTCGGTGTAGAACCGGTCGTTGAGGTCGTCCCGCTCGTCATTCGCTATAAGGGATTCGACCTGTGTCCGGAAAAAAACGTCCTGCTCCAGGGCGATATACTCTTGCGCCCTGGAGCGTACGGTCTCATAGTCCATCAGTCCTCTCCTCGCGGTCGCTCTTTTTGAAAACTACGAAGATATATAAAATACTTCAGGGCATCCAGATAAATCGTTTGCCAGCGAGGAGGCAAAGGCCTGGATTGAAAAAAAAGTAAAGGAACATATCGAAAAAGCTAAAGTTTTTTACCGGTCATGCCGATAGTTATATCAGGAAAAGGTATAAGTCAACCAGGGAGGTCACTATGGCAGTCCAGGGGGTCGACAGAGCGGCGGACGTCGCGCGGACCCGGCAGAACGACCGGGCGGAGGCCGTGCAGGCGGAAAATGAACGCCGTCGTGCCGATGCGGAAGCGGCGCGTCAGGAGCAGCGAACGGCGCGGGAAGCAGACCGGGGAGGGAACGTTGATGTGAGGGGATAACGCGCAACGGCAGGTCGCTCAGGGAGGTCTATTGGAGGAGTCGAGAGGGTGCGTGTGGTGACGCACCCTTTTTTTATATGGCTTACACCGTAAGGAGCGTCTGCGACGAGGGGGCCGCGGCAACGTGAGCGAGGGTGGTGCTGTGCCGTGAGATGCTCGTTTCCACGTTGATCAGAAGCTGTTGCTTGGCGGAGGCATCAATGCCAACAAAGGAAAACAGCGGTGAGACATCGTCATCGATTTTCCCCTCGATCGATCCGATCCTGGTATTGCAGAGAATATACTCGGTGAGGTGAATGACCGAGGAAATGAACCGGTGGGCTTCAGGGGCTTTCTGCGGTGCATGATGGAACCGAACCGCCGAAACGACGCTGCTCTCCAGTTTCCATAGTTCGAGGAGCGCGCCGCCGATAAAGCCGTGGGTTTCGTTGCCTGCGATCTCCGCTTCGGCCAGATGAAAAGGAATACCGCGCATCCTTCCGTGATAGACGATCTCGAGGAATTGCTCATGCAGATACTGGTCGTACAGGATGATGCCCAGGTCGTGCAGCAGGCCGCAGGTAAACGGGAGGTCGCCCGCCTTTGCAGCGGCGGGATGAGTGGCGTTCCGGGTGATTTCCTGGGCAAGGTATGCTGCGGATACGCAGTGGCGCCAGAACATGATGTGGTTCAGCGCATCGGATCCTTGCGGGAACATCTTGATAAGACCGATCGCGAGGGCGATGCGTTCGACCGTGTTGAACCCGAGCCGGACGACCGCGTTCTGGATCGATGAGATGCGGCCTTTACCGGGGGAGAAAAACGCCGAATTGACCGTATGCAGCACCTTGGCGGCCAGGGCTGGATCGTGTTCAATAATGCCGGCAAGCTCCCTGGCGTCGGAGGAGCCTGATTCGATCACTTTTCTTATCTGGACCACGATGGTCGGGAGCGATGGAATCTCATTGATTTTAAAAAGGTTTTGCAGGACACTCATCGTCGGTTGTCCTTTTTTTTGCGGCGGGGGAAAAACCTGGCCATCATCATGACTGGTCTCTTTCTCGTTTAAAGAGCGCGATCTTTGCCTCGGTTTCGCTTAACAGGAACCGCAGTTCCGTGATCTGCTGGGCAACCTCTTTGACGTTCTTTTCCTCTTCCGCCACACGGTCGATCTGCGCCTTGATCTCTTCGACCAGGCTGGTAAGGCTCTGGAGGCGGTTTTCCCCGTCCTTGATGACCCGTTGCTGCTGCGTAAGTTCGCGCATGCGCTTTTCAACCGTTTCCATGATTTTATCCATGGTGTTTACGCGGCGTTCGACGCGTTCCATCTCGGTCACCTTTCCTTCGATGCTTTCAATCTGCGCGTTGAGCCTGGTGACCATACCGGCCAGGAGATCCATCTTCTGTTGCGCCTCGCCGATAATCCCGATATTCTTCTGGACCAGTTCGATCCGTTTTTCCATTTCCGAGGTGCTGGTAAACATCCGGTCGATATGCGCGTCGAGGGAGGCAATTTTCGCAATACGCCGTTCGATCAGCTCGGCCTCGGTTTTAAGGCTCTGCTGGACCTTTTCCACCCGTTTGAGATCATCCGCCGCCCTGGTTACGGCCTGGCGCTCGGCAGAGAGCGCTTTCATCTGATTGTGGAAACCGTCGAGCGAGGCGGTAAATTCCGACTGCGCGCGCTGCGCGGTCTCGCTGCCTGCCGCCGTCTGCGCTTTAAAGGCCTCGATCTGCGAGCGTGCGGTGGCCTGCAGGTTGTCCATGGTCCGCCGGGCTTCGATAATATGTTGCCGTTGTTTTTCAAACGCCTCCCGTTCCTTTTCCAGCCGATCGATCATCGATCGGGCCTCGTCGGATTTCCGGTCGCATGCCGCGAGTTCCTGCTCGAGTGTGCGGACCACCTGCTGGTCCCGGGTCAGGTTCTGGATTTTAAGGTTGATATCACCCGCCAGGTAGTTGAGCTGGTCAAGCCGCTTTTCCACGTTGTCGATGAGCGTCTTTCGCTCAAGCTGCACGTTCATCCGCTCGTCGATTTGAGCGACGGTGGAGCCGAGGTCCAGGACTTTTTTATCGACCTCCTGGATCAACGCCATTTTTTCAGAAGTCTGCTCCGAGCGCTCGATGACCGCTGCCGCGAGTTTTTGGAGCTGTTCGAACTGTTGAACCACCGGCTGGATGTCCTCCTCACGGTTCCGCAATTCGGTGATGCGCAGTTCAAGGGCGTCGGCACGGGCCATGAACTGGTCTACGCGTTTGAGGTGGTCGTCGGCATCCCGCGAAAAGCCCTGGAACGTTTCTTCCTTTGAACACGCCTCTTCGGCGACCGACCGGATCTCCTGCAACTTGAGCTCAAACGCCTCGATGTCCCGTCCCTTCTGCTCGGCCGTGTCGAGGCGTCCTTCGATTTTATCAAGGCGGGCTTCGTTGAACCCGATGCGTTCCTTGATGGCGTCAAGCGCTTTCCACTCTTCATGGAGCTCCTCGATCTTGCTCTGCATTTTTTCGAGCGAATGCTCGTAGTTGCGGATCAGTTCGTTACTCTCCTCGAGCATCCCTTTATGCTTGAGAATGGTGTTGAGGATCGCTTCGCTGGTGCGGGAGGCGTTGTACACCTCCTTGACCTTTCGGCTGATCTCCTCGAGATGGGCGTTCTGTCCGCGCAGCTGCTCCAGGCGGACATCCAGTTCCCCGAACAGGGTCCGTGCCGCGGTATTGGCCTCGGCGATCTGATGGATCAGGTTCTGGGCCTCCTGAAGCTGCTTGATCTCGGTTTTGCTCTCCTCAAGCATGCGGTTGATCCGCTCGATGTTTTTTTCGGTTTTCTGAAGGTGGGAAAATTTTACGCTCAGCTGGTTCAGGCGGAAATCCGCGTCCCACATGAGGGTATTCAAACGCGCAGCCTCTTCATTCGCCTTTTCCACGACCGCCCGCTGGTTTTCAAGGGCTTTGATCTTTCTGCTGACCAGCTCCGAGAGGGAGTTAAGGCTGTCGATTTTTGACTTAAGCACTGAAACGGTACTTACCTCCTGCTGGAAATCGGAGATTCTGGCCGCCAGCGCTTCGGTTTCGGTTTTGGCTGAAGAGAGGTCGCCACGCACCGACGTCATATCGGCGACCAGGTGCTCGGCGGTCTGGCTGAGCCGGGCATACTGGTCTTTCTGCTTATTGAAGCTCTGCTCCAGGTCGGCGGCCAGCCGTATTCCTTCCTGCAGCAGGCCGCTCTGGTTGTTCTGGTTGAGCTTTTCAACGACCGCGTTGACCTTGCTGTTCATTTCGTCAACAATGGCATCCTGGTCCGCAATGTGCTCCAGTTCCCGCTTGAGTGAACCGACGCGTTCCTCCAGGGCGTTGACGCCTGACAGGGTGTCTTTTGCATCGATGACCTGGGCATGAATCTGGTCGAGCTGGGATTTCATCTGCAGGCAGCCGTCCTGGATCTCTCCCAGCCCGGATTTCAGCTCCGAGACGTTTTTCTGCCCGTTGTGCAGGAGGGACTGCTTCTCTTCAATCGAAGCGAGCAGAGTATGGAGCGAAGCCTTTTCGGTGCGGACGCTCTGCATCAGGCGTTCAAGATCCGCGATCTGGCCGGAAAAGTTTTTCGCCTCTTCTTCGGTGGTAGTCTTTTTTTTTCCGTCAACGGCCATACCATGCCAGCCTTTCTTTAAAAAATCCGATTTCTTATATCATCGTCAGGAACGCAACCAGGGAGACGATGAGAACAAGACCGATGGTGCTTGAAACAGCAATCCGTTTTTTCCATTCGCGGGGCGCGAAAGCCCTCAATATGGTCCAGGACCGGAACATGGCGGTCAGGGTGAATTGCGTTGATTTGGCGAAATAGCGGACCAAATAGACGGCATCGCTATACCCTGACAGGAGTACATGGAAGAAATGATTTTGGTACAGGGCGTTTTTCATTGGCGACCTATGCGTTGAGGTCTCGGAGTTTAACCGATTAAAAACATAGACGCTCCTTTATTTAACCGGTTATATTATACCATAAAATGTCAGCCAGTGCAAGAGGGCAGGGAGGGATCAGCAGATTCCGTTTTATCCCGGGGAATATTCAAGGTTTCCAACAGCGCCTCGTGGCTTTCGAAAATCATTGAATTACCCGCCATGAATAGATTTATCGCTTCCAGTTTTGCCCTTACGTCACGGGATGCGATTATCCGCAACTGCCGCTCGCTCCCCTGGAATTGACGCACCGTATTCGCCAGAAGCGCAATTTCAATCTCGGAAATGGAGCTGTTTTTTGTCATATCGATCACGATGTCTTTGTGCTTGCTCCCGGACTGCAGGAAATGCACAAGCGCCTTTCGGAAAAGAAGAAAATCCTCATATCCTTTCCGGTGGTAGGCGAGATAGACAAACCCGTCTTTTTCCAGTTCTTTGACGGACATAAACGGTTGATTTTATAAGGCCTAGCTGAAGAAATCAGGCAATTCCATGTCTGGCTTTGATCTCTTTTTCGGCAGTCAGCCAGTCCTCCAGAGGCGCTCCGGGACGGTTGTTGCCCCGCTCAAGAGAGAGATAAAAGGCCCGCTTATTGATCTCGGCGATCAATTGTTCCGGCGCGATGGTTTTCGTTTTTTTCGCTCCCGGATTCGGCGTTTTTTTGTTGTTTTTTTTGTCCATGACGTTACGTCTCCTTGAAAACAGGGGTGTCAGCCGGCACGGCAGGTTCTTTGAGGCGGACCGTGGCCAGCAGTTCGTGTTCGTTATCATACCGCGGAATATGCAAGGTAGCGCACAAGGTTTTATAAATGCCGTTGCCGTCGGCATTGTTTTCTACAAGAAACAGCCGCGCGCGATGACGGAACGCGATGTCCTTGACAAGGAGTAGCAGCGCCGAAATGCGCAACTGGTTGGAAAGCGCGCCGACGGTAACGGCGAAGGCGATATCGGCAGCGCCTTTTAACAGCAACTGCTCTACTGAGGCGACGATTGCGTGCGTGTCGGAATCGGTGATGGTGTCTGAGGTTAACCGGATGAAGAGGATGTCGTTTTCCCGAGTGGTTTCGAACATGAGTCCTCGTTTTGGTGAGGCGTGACAGGATAAACCGGCATATCAATATGGTTATACAAAAATTCCTTTAGAATATACAAGCGGAGTCTGTTAGATTACCTATTGAAAAACAATGTATAAAGTACGTATGCAAAATACGTAATAAAGGTAATGCTTTTTAAACCACCTTTTTCTATATTGAAGAGTCAAGGAAATAAAGGAGGTTAACGAATGGGGCTCACCTCGAGTGATATGCAGCGGTCTACTGGAAACCACGGTCCGGATCTTTTGCCCGAAAGCTTTCCCCTGGGCGAATTCTTCCTGCGGAAAGAGTTTTTTCAGCCGGTACCATCAGCCGGTGTATCCGGCATCGGGGAACAGGCCGATTTTGAAACGCACATGGGGAAGGTCATGGATTTCCTCCGTCTGCTGCCCTGGCCGTTGCAGGTGTTTGACGGCTCAGGAACCACGGTCATGGTCAATAAGGCGTTGATGGAACTGTTTGCCATTTCAGGGGAGGATGAGATCGTCGGCAGGTTCAATATTCTCAGCCACGATACCCCAACCACACCGGAAGCAACGGCATTTTTGCGCAGGGTATTCAGCGGCGAGACGGGTATACTGTCGTGCGTGACCATCCCGTTGTCCCTGGACTACTACTCCAGGTTCGGCATTCAGCGCAGAGAGGATATTTTCTCGCAGTCGGTATTCATTCCGGTTAAAGGCCCGGGAAATGACGTACGGTACGTGGTGCTTGTCCGCACCGATATCAGCAAGCGTAAAAAAGCGGAGGACAAGCTGTGCGCGAGCGAGCAGCGTTTGCGGGCCCTTCTCGAGGACTCATCCGACATGATCCAGGTTCTCGATGAAAAGGGGACTCTTACCTATATAAGCCCGTCAATGGAGAAAATCCTTGGATACGATCCGAAGGAACCGCTCGGGGATTCGGTGTTCAGGATCATCCATCCCGACGATCTTCCGGACATTCAAAACCAGTTCGCCCGGTTGTCTGCCGACCCCGATCGTCCGCTCAAGGTGGTGTGCCGGTGCCGGCACAAGAACGGGACCTGGCGCTTCATTGAAACCTGGGCGAAGAACAACCTGGCAAACCCCGCGATACGCGGCATCGTCCTCAATATCCGCGATATTACCGATCATGTTCTTGCCCAGGAGCGCGCACAGACTTCGGAGCTGAAATTCCGGAGCATCGTCGAGCAGTCGCGTGACGGCATTACCATCATCGATGATACGGGTACCGTTATTATTTTCAACCGGGCGCAGGAGAAAATTTCCGGGATCCCCGCAAGCGAGGCGATGGGGAAAAAGATCTGGGACGTCCAGTACCGGTGCATGGCCGCCGGCGTGCGGGCGTCCATGACGTATAGGAAATTCCGGGCCACGTATCAGGCATTTCTGCGGGAAGGAACGGGTCCATGGCTCGATAGAATCATCGATGCGGAGATGGTCCGTCCCGACGGCGTCACCGTGTACCAGCAGACGCGTCTTTTCGCGCTGCAGGTCGGCGGCACGACCCTGTATGCGTCATT
>JAFGOU010000071.1 GCA_016926315.1 Chitinispirillaceae bacterium | reverse complement strand
GCACGGGACGGCAGTATCCGCTGGAACCCGGCGCGTTCGCGGTGCTGGCCGGCAATGCCTTCGACCACAATCTGATCGGGCCGATCCGGGGAAAAACCGTCGACCTTTCCCATGCGGACTGGGAATTCTACAACATGATCGAGGCCGGCGCCTATGACAACCCGAACGTTCCCAATCTGACCTCCAACAACGGCCGGGTCTCCCAGGCGAGCAAGGTGGACTTCATGGTCGGACTGACCGGGGACGGGCTGGCTCTCTGCGACGGCACGGATTACGATCAGACCGACGGGATCGATTGCCGGACGGTCATCGATTGCGTTGAATACAGCTCCTCGCCGGACCATATCAAAGAAGTGCCGACCGCCCTGGACGCGTCCTACGGCGGGGTGGGGCAGCTGAAATATGCGGGGCAATCCCTCGAGCGCATCCGCCCGGGATTCGACACCAACAATTCCGCGATCGACTTCGTGATCATCTCCAAACCGACACCGGGATACCATCATGAATAAAAAAACGATCGCAACCCTCCTGCTTCTGGCCGCTTTCTCCTTTGCCGCCGCGTTTGAGAACAGCCTCATCCGGCTGCCGCAGTTCCAGGACAAAACCGAGGACCCCCTGAGCAGCTATGCGCTGACAGGCAATCCCGCCGCCGCGCTCTGCCCGGAAAACGTTCAGATCCTCAGGCTGGGGACGGCCTTTTCCACGCTCGGATACCGGCGCACCTACGATCCCGCCGCCACCCGCCTCTACCGGGCGGATTTCACGACCCTTCGCCGCATTGACGACCGATCCTTTTTTTCCACAAACATCAGTTATGACGAGTACCGCCAGCGGGATATCTTCGCCTCCATGGAGAAGGACTTTTACGACGATTACTTCAGCATGATCGATTCCACGGTGGGGAATACGGCGTACTACGGCCCCCGGCTGCAGATCCTGTACAATATCCGGCTAACGGAAAAGCTGTTCTTCGGCGTGGAAGCGGATTACGGCGTGGAACGGAGCCTCAAGGACACCTTCCCGCAGACGATCACCATCATGCGCAACAGCCATTACCGGGCCGGTTTCGATTACCGCGGCAAACGCGCCACGCTGGGCGTTTTCGGCAGGTACTACGACGACCAGACCCATTACGAGGCCGTCAAGCAGTATTCCGAAGTCGAAACGAAAACGTATTACGGATACAATGTTTATTATAACGAACTTGCCACCTCCACGGCAAAAAAACGCCGCACGCGGAACGGACTTGAATACGGCGGTCATGCCGGATTCGGGAGCGGTACCCCGGTCTCGGTCGACATCAGCGTCTCGGGACTGCACCGCATTTCCCGGGCGGACCTGCTCCGCGGCTCCTATACCCGGGAACGCGGCCTCTGGCAGCGCCAGGGCGTGCACCTGAACGGGAACCTGAACTGGTACCCGGAAGAGGGTCCGGCCGCTGTGCGCGTCTATGCGGATTACCTGGCTTTCGAGGACTGGGGAAAATCCATGATCTCGAACGCGCTGGTCATTGAAAACGAAGAGATCCGCTCCCGTTTCGGCGCTATGCTGGTTTACCGCCCCTCCCTGGCGCAGCAGGCCTACGCCGGCGCGGAAGGCGGGACCGTCTCCTACGATTACCGCGAATATGTCTTTCCCTTTGCGGATGTGCGCGGCGGCTTCGAATGGAAATTCTACGCCGGGGCGGGCATCTACCTCGGCGCCAAAACCCGGACGACCTTCAGCCTGGGGTACGAAAAGGAGATCCCGAGATTCTACTGGAACACGACGGACTTTGAAAATATCGATGTGATAATTAACCTTGAACAATTGTTTTCTTTCGGTTATATTAATCTGAGCTTTGAATATATCAGTAAAAAACCGGCGAATGATTTAAGAACCGTGGAATCGGTGGCATTCGGGGTTTCAATTCGTCGAAAATGAAGCAACACGCAGAATAAGTAAAAAAAGTCGAAAAGGAGACTAAAATGAAAAAAGTGCTAACGATGATTGTCTGTGCATGGGTCGCTGCCCTTGCATTCGGACAATGGGAAATGGTCACCGGACCGGTCGAATTTACCAGTCCCGGCGACGCCGTAGCCTTGAACGCAACGACCTTTCTGAAGATCGCCGGTAATACCGTCAGCAAGACCACCGATTTCGGTGAAAGCTGGACGGACATCGTGCTTCCGGAAGGGGTCAGCCTCACAGCGATCGACGCTGCAAGCGAGACGGTCGTTTACGCCTGTGCGAACGGAGGCCTCGTTTACAAATCCGTGAATGGAGGCGACGACTGGACCCAGGTCGGCGATACGGCGAATTTTAAGATCGACATGAAAGTGATCGACGTCCTGGATTCCGCCAATGTCTTCATCGGCGGCGGGACAACGACACCCAAAGCCGGCTGGTTCTTCAAGACCGCCGACGCGGGGGCAAGCTGGGATACCACCCTGGTCGGGGCGGAACTGAATGACGGCGGTGTCGCGTTCACGTCGGCCACGAACGGCATCATCTTTGATGACGGTACGACCGGTATCATCCATACGACCCATAACGGCGGCGACACCTGGACGGATTATGCCATAACCCTGCCGATCGGTCTGGCGTCTAAGCGCATGTATTGCGCATCCGCGGCAGTGGGCACCTCGACCTTCCTTATCGGTGCCTATAACAATGTCATCTGGAAATCAACGGACGGCGGCGACAACTGGGCGGTATGCAGCGAGATCACCTATGCCTATGACCGCATTGTCGACATTAAAGCCTTCGATGCGAACACCTATATCGCCGCCAGCAGCGTCTCCGATCTGCTGGTCACCGCCGACGGCGGGACCAGCTGGGATACCCTGGCCATCGGAAGCGCCCAATCCTGTCAGGCGATCGCGTATTCCTCTCCGACAAACGGCATGGTCTTTTCAAGCTATGGCCAGGATTACACCACGGCGGACGGAGAGACCTTCGTGCCGATGCACGAATGGCCCGGCGTCAGTTTCTTCGGCCTGGCATTCCCCTCTGAAAATAAAATCGCCGTTTCGGCGACCTTCGGCGGCGAGTTCACAATGAGCGAGGATAACGGAGCCACCTTCTCGTACCCCACCAATGCGGGTACAAAAGCGAAATCATCCTTGTTCAAAACCGTGTTCATCGACGAAAACACCGGCCTTGTGGGCGGTTCTTCCGGTTTTATCGCCAAAACAGTTGACGGCGGCGACACCTGGACGACCATCCCGACCCCGATGGCCGAACAGAGCAATAAACATATCAACATGCTGTACATTGCGCCGAACGGCGACATTTTCGCCGGCGGCTCCAGCGGACTGGTCATGAGAAGCACCGACGACGGCGACACCTGGAATCTGGTCAGCATCGGTTCGACCCAGACCGTCTACGACATGTGCGTGTTCAGCAACGGCATGGCCATGCTGGGACAGGGAAGCGGCCAGTATTCGGTCAGCACCTCGACCTCCCTGGACACCTTTGCGCTCGTCATGGATAACGGCGGCATGTCCTACCGCTCCATCGTCGAGAACGGCGAGGGCGTCATCCTTGTCGGCGCTTCGGATGCGATCTGGCGCACGACGGTCGATGCCTACGACACCCTCGAAAAGGTTTTTGACGTTCCCGGCGCCCTGGATATCTACGGCGTTGCCTTTGTGAACGATACCCTCGCTTACGCCGTCGGAGAAAAGGGCGTTGTCCTTTATTCCGAAGATGCCGGTCTCACCTGGGAAGCCGAACTGGCAGGTCCGGAAGTGACCGAGACGACCATCCAGAACCTTCAGTTCAACGGTAAAAAACTCTGGGCAGTCGGCCAGGACGGCCTCATCATGTTCAAGGATTACACCCCGCGCTATACGGTCAGAGCCCATGTGAACATGTCCGTTCAAATGCGCCTGGGCAACTTTGTCCATGCCGGCCACCACCTGGATATCGTCGGTTCCTTCAACGGATGGGGAGCAGGCATTTCGATGACCGACGCCGACGGCGACAGCATTTATTCAGCCGAACTGGGTGAATTTGAAGAAGGCGTTACGCTGAGCTTCAAATGCCGCCGCAACGGTTCCTGGGACAATACCGAGGAATTCCCCTTCGGCGGCAGCAACCGCGAATACGTGGTCATCGCCGAAGACGATCAGGATATCCCCGTTTTCTTCTACAGCGACGTCACCGAAGTGGCGGTGAACGGTGTTCCGGATACCTATGCGATGGCGCAGAACTATCCGAACCCCTTCAACCCCTCAACGACGGTCAGCTTCCAGATACCGGCAAGCGAACTTGTTTCGTTGAGCGTCTACAACCTCACCGGCCGCAAGATCGCCGATCTGGTCCATGCGCAGCTTGAAGCGGGTTACTACCATGTCGATTTTGACGGAAGCATGCTCCCGAGCGGTATTTACATTTACCGCCTCACCGCGGGTGAATTCTCTTCCGTGAAGAAAATGACACTGCTTAAGTAAAGAATCCGGAAAATAAAAAAAGGGCTGAATTTCAGCCCTTTTTTATTTTCATCCTGCAACAATTATTATATATTAAACCGGTAATAAAAGGGACTAAGCATGAAAAAGAAGTGGTTTCATAACAAGACCAGAATGATCGTTCAATTGGCCGTTCTGGCACTGATCGCCGGCACGCTGATCGTTGCCGCCTTCAACCCCAACCTGAACCCGGATTATGAAAAGTATTGCCCTTTCGGCGGTATCAT
>JAFGOU010000070.1 GCA_016926315.1 Chitinispirillaceae bacterium | reverse complement strand
TTCGCCGCCATGCCGTGCTCGCCGCTCGACCCGGGGTGTATGCCGACCCAGCGTTCCGGGCCTTCCTTCTCCGCAAGATACCGCTCCGCCGCATCGCGCTCTTTTTCCGTAAAGAGAACGGGACATTCAGGCGCTTCGACGTTGACCTCGCCACCGGTAAACGCGGCGATGAGACGCAGGTTCTGGAGCACGTCATGCGCCTCGGGATCGACGCCGGCAAGACGGGTGTTGAGAAACGAGAGGCTCGCACCCTGTTTGAGCGGGTAACGGAATGCGAATCGCGCCGGTATCCGTGCCAGAAACGGGAGAAGGTTATACTGCCAGGTGTTCGATGGAAAAAAGCTGAGCGAGGCGTCGAACCGCTCGCGGGAGAGCCGCCGGACAATACGGAACTGGCGGGCGAGCGACGGCGCGCGGGTAGGATCGATGCTGTGGACGGCCATCCAGAGGGTATCGTCTGCGGCGAGGTCAGTGATGGCGCTGCGCAGAGCGAGCAGATGCAGTTCGGCATCGGGACGCGCCTTTTTGAGCTGCCGGCAGGCGGGATACATGAGCAGATAATTGCCGATCCCGATCGGGCAGATGCACAGGACTTTCATACTATTCAATGGTTTCCCTGATGATATACGACGGCCGCTGCGAAACATGCGCGAGCATCTCGGCGAGAAAACCGAACGAAAGGAACTGTATACCGACAATGACGGCGCCGACAGAGAGAAGCGTGAGCGGCCGGATGCGCATGACGCCCGTCATCGCCCATTCAACGCCGAAATACGCGAGAACGCCGCCGCCCAGCGCCATCAGCACCATGCCGATGAGACCGAAGAAGTGGAGCGGGCTGCGCAGGTACCGGCGCAGGAAGAGGAGGGTCAGCAGGTCGAGAAACCCCCTGAAAAACTTGTTGAAGCCGTATTTGCTTTTGCCGAACTGCCGCGCATGGTGGGTGACCGGCAGTTCGGTGACGCGCCAGCCGTCCCAGTAGGCGAGCACCGGCAGGTAGCGGTGCCGTTCGCCGTAGATCTCGAGACCCCTGGCCGCGGCCGCCCGGTACGCCTTGATCCCGCAGTTGAAATCGTGGAGCCGCACGCCCGAAACGAGCGAGGTCGCGCTGTTCCACAGCCGCGACGGCAGGGTGAACGACAGCGGGTCGTGCCGCACCTTTTTCCACCCGGACACGACGTCGTATCCTTCGTCAAGTTTCGCCAGGAGCGCGGGAATGACGCCGGGATCGTCCTGCAGGTCGGCGTCCATGGTGACGATGACCTCGCCCTTTGCGCGCGCGATGCCAACCGCGAGCGCCGCGGCCTTGCCGTAGTTGCGGTTGAACCGGAGCGCGGTTATGGTATCGCCGTGGGTTTCGCGCAGGTTCCTGATGGTTTCGAAGGAGCGGTCGGTGGAGCCGTCGTCGACGAAAATTATCTCATACCCTCCGCCGATCGGAGCGACGGCCGCGACAATGGCTTCGACGAGCCGGGGAAGGCTCTCCTGCTCGTTCAGGAGCGGGATAACGATGGATAGTTTCAGAGGTGCTCCGGTACTTTCGGATGATTGCATACCGGTATAAAATAGTTCCGTGTTTGATTATAATGCGCTTTTTTAACTCGCCGGGCACGGGTCGGCGCGAGTCCGTCGTTTCCCCGGAATGTCTGCCGGCCCTCTGACGTCAGCGGGGAGTGTTTTCGGACAGATACTAGTTAAAATCACGATAATCGTGGTTTTATTGCGGAGAATCCGGGTCAGGCATCCCGTTTCCGGGCAATAAACTCACGGAAGAACTCGATTTTTTCAGCGTCGGTCGAATCCGTGACGAACGGAAGGAGGTCCCTTGTCAGTCGGGTGAAGTCGATGGAAGCGCACCGTGCTTCAAGTTTGTCCCATAATGCCGCCTCGTTTATAATACCGAGTTTCCGGGTAAGATAACCGGCATTCGGATCGGTCTTACCCCACAGGAAAAGCGCATCGTAAAAATCACGACCGATCGGACGGGGACGCTGGAGAATGCACCCTATCTTCTGGGAAAGAAGAATGTCGACAGGAACGGCATTGATTCTGCAGAAAACATCGAATTTGTTAAGCAGTACCTGGTCCGGTTTGTATTCGAATTCCTGGGGTTCGGCATCGAGGTGAATGTGCAATTTTTCTTCCCGATGGCCGGTGATACCGAACTTTTGCAGAATGCCGATGAACCTCAGGTTGGCCCTGCAACGCCCCCCGACCGGCGTGTCGAGCTCGACATTGAGTCCTTCACGCTCCAGAGTCCTGCGGATCGTATCCGATAGCCTGCCGAAATCTTCTGCTGACATCCCCCGGTCATCAAAATCCAGATCTTCGGAAAAACGGGGGTTGCCATGAATGATATGAATGGCTGTGCCGCCGAGAAACGCCAGCCTGCCGCTTTCTCCGGACGAAAAAATAGCCTCCAGTATCTTGTATTGGAGATATTCCCGGAGTATGTTGCGCCTGAACGGGCGCAAGTGATCCGGATAGAACGAAAGAATCTGGTCCATATCAAGCATAGCGTGCCCATTTCATGAATTTTTTTGCACGAGTTGTCAGAGCCTTGCTGTTGAATCGCGACAGAAAATCGTTGAAGCGCGACATGTTGAACCTGATGGAGAATTCCGCGTTGTCTATTCGCAGGCTTTCGAAGTCTTCTTGTGCGACAAGGTCTGCGTGAAGATACAGATAATCAAGAACCGCCTTTTCCACGAAGGCGGTCTTAAGGCCGCGCAATCCTGTATCATACCCGAAAAAAAACCGGGGAGACACGGTACGATACGTGAACGTTGCCAGCGCAGTATTGATTTCGCGGGTTTTTCGCGTGGTTATGGATGTTATTGTCGGAACGGTTTCGGGAATGAGCCCTCTTCGTGACAATACTGTTTCCAGCGATACATATGACGGTGCATAGAGCCTGTTGGCAATCCAATCGAGATTGTTTTCATCGACAGGTACGTCTGAAAATAAATACCAACCATTTGCGAGCAGCGTGACATATCCCTTTTTTTGCCATTCGTGCAAACGACGTCGGTCAAAATGGGGTTCGATCACAAATACGTCGCGTAAAGAAAAAACCGATAATGGCATCATCCGACTGCGAAATTCGATATAGTTCATACTTTGTTTCTATTTGATGTTAAATATAACATCAAACAGAAATGTTTTCAAGTTTTTACTGGCTGAACGCTTGGGGATCGAGACGAGAGGGACAAGTGCGGCAGCCCGGTTCTCAAGGGCGTCTATATACTCCGTCCCGCAGGTTCATTGGGGGGGGTTGCGCGGTCGCGGTCGTCAGGCCACCAGTCGTGGCTGACATTCGCAAGCAGTGTGAAGATAATACCCGTGTGGCCTGGGTCTACGACCCAGGTCCTGATGCTTGGTTTTTTTCTTTATTTCAGAACCTGCATCATCCCTCGACGACGCTCGGGAACCACAGAT
>JAFGOU010000069.1 GCA_016926315.1 Chitinispirillaceae bacterium | reverse complement strand
TGACGTTTGACCTTTTTGAGATTATGAGCCGTCTGCCGCCACCCGTCAGCTCCGGTATGTTCACACAGCCGGTGGGTCAACAGCGTCCGGAAAACGATCCTGCCAGCAAGGTCGGTCATTCGCACCAAAAGAATCGGCTCCTGCGCTTGAAGGGAGATCGAACCATCGGCAGCGCGGACGAACGAAAGATTTTCTGTCAATTGCATACTGCCGGCGCCTGGGTTATCGCCTGTCACAGCCGTTCCTCCCTGGTACATGGCAAAAAAAGAAACCGCCGCCGCTCCCATGGTATTCAGGAATTGCGTCTGGGCAGTGATCGATTTTCCGGCGGCGTCCTGCCAGCGCGTAAAAACCTGTCCGGCATTGGGGACCACCTTGATGGTGAGCGGCGACCCTGCGGGGTAGGTACCGTTCGCGGTAATCATTCCGGCGCCCCGGTCTTGTTCGGAGTGACGCTCACCTGATACTGGGGCGCAAGAACCGCTGCCTGCTTCCCCACGTCGGCATCGGCAGACAGTTCTTTTATCCCTTCGGCAACGCAGCGCGCATTTAGCAATGCGCCCATCTCCTGAAAATGGGTCCCCTCTCCGGGATTGAATATGAAAGCGGCAAGATACGCCTGGCCAAGACTCTGGAAATTTTTCACCGTTTTCTTTTCAAGATCGACAAAAGGAACGTTCGAGGCATTGACGACCCGCAGCATGGCCGCATGATAATCGCTCGCCCCCTCATTAAACACCTCGCGCAGGGTGGTCCCGTACCAGGTATTCATGTTCATGGGCGACACAAGGACAGGAATCGCGCCCTTGGCGCACGACTCGTTGACATACTGGGTGAGATATCTCCGGTACCCCGCGGTATCGGTATGGCGCTCGACCTTCGTATCGCGATCGTTATGCCCGAATTGAATAAACAGGAAATCGCCCTTTTGCAGAATCGCCAGGGTCGATGCTCAATGACCGTCCTCTATGAAACTGCGCGAACTCCTGCCGATCGATTTATTGACAACCGTCACCGCGCCCTTGTTGAAGAAAAAACCCAACTCCTGCCCTCAGCCACGCAAAGGGTCGCCGGCGGTATACGTCTGGACCGTAGAATCGCCGATGATGACGACGCGCATCGCGCCGGACTGGACCGTCCATCCAATTGCGGTCAGCGGCAGGACGCTCAGACCGATTACCGCAGCCGCGATCCTCCACGACGACGCTCTTTTTCCTACCGTCTCGGTATCACATCCGCCGTTGTTCATTTTCTTTTTCACCAGCCCTGCCGGAACTCCACCAGTTCATCCTCGGTTTTCTGATTCATATAGCAGAGCTTGACCCAGTTGGCGCTGTGGGCCCAGGAGCAGATGCGCACCTCGTCGATCATGCCGTTCCAAAAACGGGTGGTGTCCGCGGTTCGCCTGCCGATGAAAACGTTGTCGCCCGTGTTCCGGTTGATGACTTCGCCCTTCAGGGATATGGTGCTGTCGGCGAGAACGCCGTCGACGTAGAGGTACTGCTTTGTCCCCGACCTGACGGCGGTGACATATTTCCATGCCTTTGCCGCGGCAGGCGCTTCGGTGCTTTCCCACCCGACACGGTGCCGGAACTCGTAAAACTGCCACTGGTTCTCCTTGTCGAGCTGCAGGCCCCACTGCTGGTTGCCTTTGGACACGATGGAGTGATAATCCCGGTCTAAGACCTCGGCATAGACCCATGCCGACACCGAATAGGTCCCGTTTTCGGCGAAACTTAGCTTGCCCGACGCGGTGTTGGAAAGCACGATATAGCCTGCCGCGCCGTCGAACCGCTGGGCGACGCCGCATATTCCCGGCGCGGCCAGAACGCCGGCGAGGTCGTATTTTCTGCCGTCGTAGCGATTGCCGGTTGCGTCGGCGATGGCGGCGCTGTCGGCCTCGTTCATGTGCCATACGCCGGCAAATCCCATTCCCGTATCGAAAACGGCCGCGCTGTTCGCTTCGCTGGACGCGTCGGGGTTGCCCCAGAGCATGATGAAATGCTGGGTGTTGTTGTTGCCCAGCACGCTGTCGACCTTTACCCATATCTCCGCCCGGCCGTTTACCGGGTCCCAGCGTTCGAGGTGATAGGGCATCGGGGTATTGTCGGCCGTAAGGAACCTGATGTCGCCGCCGTTGGTCCGCGCCGAGATAAAGTCAAAGTTTTCGTTTGTAAGTCTGACAAGCACGGGAAACTTTTTAATGGTGACGCCCACATCGGCGCCGGTGGTGGTGGTATTGAGGAATACCCGCTTCGAACAGCACCAGTTGGAGACCGGGGTCAGCACGACGGTATCCACGGCGGTCGACGCCCATGACATAACGGCAATGTTTCCCACGAACCCGGGCATAAAGGAGGGGTGGGGCGTGGATACCCTGATGGCATAGTTGCCCACGGCAAGGCCGGCGAACGAAAACGAGCCGGTCGCGGCATCGACGCGCGCGACACGGTCGATACCGAACAGTTGCGCGTATACCGCCGACGAATCGGGGACCCCGGCAAGGTCCACGATCCCCTCAATCCGCCCTACGGGATCGAGGAATACCGTGCCGAAATCGACCATGGCATCGGTGCGCGCCCGGCCCCTGACGAGCACCCCCTCCTGGCCCGCAGGTTCAAT
>JAFGOU010000068.1 GCA_016926315.1 Chitinispirillaceae bacterium | reverse complement strand
CACAGCGCTGCGCCCTTAGGTGCGAAAAATTTTCACTCCGCAGCGCTGCGGAATACAACAGAGCGGGGTATCCTGTTTCGGCACGGCAGACCAGATACCGAAGGGCTGGTATCACTCGCTTGACCCTGGGATGGTATAACGTTATAGTATCTTCTTATGGGATCGTTTTTTTAGGTAAGGGGGTGAGGTGACGAGCGCACCAGGTATCATAAGCATTGTGCGGACTGCCATAACCACGGGGTTCTGTGCGATAGCCGCTCATGCCGTTTCTTCCGATGAGCTTTCGCTGCAGGCCCTGTTCGACCTGGAACAACTGCCGGTGTTCATTGCGTCGGCAAAAGAAGAGGGCACCCTCGATGCGCCCGCGCACATTTATGTTATTTCGGGCACAGAGCTGCGGGAACGTGGTTACCGGAGCCTGTACGACCTGCTCGAGGACCTTCCCGGCTGCACGGGCAACCGCGTGGTCAATACCGCGGATCCCTACGACTATCCAAAGCACATGGGCGTTTCGGCGAACGTACGCGGTACGCCGGGGGGGCTCAAGCTCATGTTCAACGGCATGGTATTCGACGCCAAGGACGGCACCATAAACCTGTGGGAGGAACGTTTTCCCATCGAAACCATCGAGAAGGTCGAGTTCATCCTCGGTCCCTATGCGTCGCTGTACGGTCGTAATACCTACACCGGCGTCTTGAACGTGGTCACCAAGAACGGAGAGCAGCTCGGAAACGGCGGGGAGTTCACCGAGTTGTTCGGAAAAACACGACACATGCAGCGTACCATATATCTGGGATCGAAACCGGGCGGTGTGGACCTGTTCGGCTCGTATTTCAATACCCACAGCGAAAAAGGGCTTGACATGGTCCGGGAGTACCCGGAAATTTACGGGTATGACGCGCGGCAGGGAAAGACATTCCGGACGCCATGGGGGAGTTCGGAAGTCGATTTTACGCGGACAGGCGCCCCGGCAGAATGGTACACTCCCTGGGACAATACCGATGTGTATGTGCGGGCCACGCACGATCTCGGGCTTGCATGGGATTTCCAGTACAACCGGATCAAGGTCCCGAACATGGACCCAAAACGAAGCCCGCTGTATTACGTTGCCCCCCGGGAGGCAACGCTCACCATGCCGGTATACAACACCCGTCTCAACCTCTCACGGCGCTGGACCGAGAAATTGACAACAGAGACTGAGGCATCGTACCAGACCTGGACCTGGCGCGCCGTGAACATGTACAATAGCCCCGAGGAGTGGCGCACGAAGCGGATCCTCAAGCAGGCGGAGAATTTCGACGGAAAGCTTGCCGGCAGGTACGTGCTGTTCACGGGGAATGAGGTGTACGCCGCCTGTTCCTATGCCGCCACCCACGAATGGGTACCGCCGCATCGGTATACCGGCTGGCCCGACCTGAATGATTCGGCCACCAAAGTCTTCAGAAAAAGGTTCCTGAACGTGTCGCTGCAGGATGAATGGCGCATCGGCAGGTCATTTAAGACCGTGGCCGGGGTGATGTACGAAAAAAGCAACTACCACGTTGACATCCTGATACCGCGGTTGTCGCTCATGTGGAACCGGTCCGATGTGTCGGTGTTCAAGCTTCTCTACGGCAGCGGATTTATCACTCCTGACATGGCCACGCTTGCGCAAGCCCCCATGCCAAGCGGTGATACGCTCAAGGGATACGACGAGATCAAGCCGATGCTGATGCAGTCCTGCGATCTGCAATGGCTGTACCGTTTCGGTCCGCGCATGAGAACTTCCGCATCGGTTTTTTATACGACTGAAGAAGAGCAAACCACCACGACCGACAGCATCTCGCGGCGGGAGCGGTGGGGCGGCGAACTGGAGCTGAACAGCTTTTTCCTGGACGGTGTGATCAAATCGTTCGCAAGCTATCAGTTCGTTCATGGACGAACCCGTGAGATCGCTTACGGAAAGACCGAAACGTTCGACAAGGTCCCCTATACCCCCAGGCACCAGGGCAAGCTCGGGGTCCATTACTATGCCTGGGAGAAAAAAATCAACCTCTATGTCCACGGCATTGTCATGAGCAAACTGCCGAATCTTAAAAACCTCGACGATTGTGACGGCAACAATGTCGTGGATGTGTTCGTATCGACCACCGAGCAGTTCCACCGCCGGTTTTCAGTATCGGCCGGGGTCAAAAACGTGTTTGACAAAAAGGCATTCATTCCCCCCAGCACCGACGGCATGAGGGTTGACGGTTTTTCTTATGAAACCTATACCATCACTACGCCGATCCGCAGGCGCTACTGGACTGTTGAGGCGAGTGTAAGGTTCTAGCTGACCGGAGGGGCGGAACATCGGCGGTCATTTATGCTGAATTTCTATGAGCGGTTGCATGGAAAGTTTCCTGGTTCTGTATTTTCTCCCTGAAAGTGAAAAATATGTTTCAGCATCAGGTGCGGTTTGAAAAGGAATTAACAGGCGAGGCTTTGCGTGTGCCCGAAGAACCGATGGCGGGTGCCGCGACTGAACAGGGGTAGACGAGTCGGATGCGAAAATATCCAGTGTGGTGCTCATTTTAATGCAACTATTGGCCGGACCGCGTTCGGCATAGAAAATATCCATGGTATAGGTCCTCCCATCCACCATTCCGAGCGAGTTAGCCGCGCTGTCTACGTTCAGGGTGGCTTCCAGCGGAGGCTGTATTCCGCCCCGATCAACCGCGAGGCGGTTGTTAATAAAAACCCACAAGTCATCAGCTATCGCGTCAGATAGACGGTCCGGTTGATCTCCTTGTTTCCCGCGCGGATGGTGCAGTGATACATCCCGCTGCCCAGGCCGCCGAGGTCGTACACGTTCCGGTGCTCGCCCGCGTGCCGGATTCCACTGGCAAGGGTTTTGACCAGCGAACCGCGCGCGTTGAAAAGGAGTATTCTGACCGGCTGGGCCTGATCGAGCATGAACCGTACATCGAGACCGCGCGCCGACGAAACAATGAGGCTGCCATGAAGGGAAATCACTTCGGGCCGCGTCACCCCGGTTATCACCGGCACCGTGACCGTGGTGGAACAGGGGAGCGCGTTGTGCGCCTTGATGAACACCTTCAGGCTGGCGCTTGCGTTGGCTTTGAAATAATTCACCATGAACGGCTCGCTCATGGTGCACTGGCCGTTCAGGCCGGTCATCTGGGCGTTAAGGATGTTGCCGTTCCGGTCGCATACCGCAACCATCGAGAGCGGCCTGCCCGTGGGTACCGAAAAAACGCCGCTTGCGCTGATGGACGGCGTTATCTGGAGCTGTTGCGGGGTCTGGGTCCATATCGAAAGCGCGGGATCGCCCATGTTGATGTACCCGTAGATGCAATACCTGACCGCGCCGTAATAAGGCGGCGAAGTGAGCCCGGAGAGGGCGTTCGAAGCAAGACAGTACATGCTGTTCGACTCGCGCGCATTGGTAAGCGCCATCTCCAGATAGTGCGCCCGCTTGGACGGGTTGAAAATGCCGTCGTGAAAAAAGCGCCTCACCCGCTGGCCCGGCCCGTCGGTGGTATCGTCGTCTTCCATGCCGTTGCGGGTAAATCCCTGCACGGCAACGGCGCCGGTGGCGATTTTAAGGAAGGTGGCGAGAAAACAGGGGCTGCCGGTATAGTCGAACCCCGCAGGCTGGCAGGAGCCGGTGGTGATGATGAAAAAGTTGCCGGTGTTCGAGGTGCCGTCGTTATTGAAATTGGCCGTGGTGATATCGCTCAGGGAAAGGCTGAATGATGAAGTGTAGTTGGCATGGCCTTCATGCTCGAAAATATGCGGCCGCCAGAGCCGGAAAGTGTCGAGAATCTGCGTCCGGCCCCAGGAGCGGAGACGATCGTAACAGCGCTTCACGACCCACTGGCTCTTAGGATACCCGAAGGTGGTGAAATGGTTATGGGTGCAGATGCTGTCGTAATACTCTTCCGAATAGTCGTCACCGTACACGGCAGGCTTGCCCGGTTCGGTCCAGAGATAATTGCCGGCAAGGAACAGGCGGTTGAGTTGCGTGACGACCGGACGTTCGGTATAGGCGATCGTTTTATTGATCATGTTGGCAAGATCGGCGGCATTATCGCAGGGAAACCGCGAGACAAACACCTCCCAGTTCATGTCCTCGGTGCCGGGATCGCCGTAGTACGGCATGGTTTTTCCGCTGGAATCCTTCCAGGTGCCGTCAAGCGCGCCATAGTACATGTCGGTCAGAATGTTGTTGTAGTCGAAAAACCGGTTGGGCGCTATCCAGCAGTCATAATACTGGGCGTGAAACAGGCGGCGAGGCAGGTCGGTCGTGCCCGATCCGGTGCGGTGACCGCCGGCCAACAGGACGAAAATGATGTTGTTGTTCTGATACTTCCGCTTGATGAAGGCGCGCATTTTCGCGGCGTCGTCGGCGCCGGTAATGGTCGCGTCCGCCT
>JAFGOU010000067.1 GCA_016926315.1 Chitinispirillaceae bacterium | reverse complement strand
CGCGTTTGACCGCCGGCGCGGTTTTCTCACCTGCTGCCCGACCAACTCCGGAACCGGGTTGCGTGTATCCTTTCTGCTCCATCTCCCGGCGCTTATTCTCACCCGTTCACTCGACGCGGTCCTGCAGGGCGCCTGCAGGCTCGGTATCGCGGTACGCGGTTTTTTCGGAGAGCATTCTGACGTTGTCGGAGGCTTTTTCCAGCTGTCAAACCAGGCGACCATGGGAGCCGATGAGCAGGAGTTCATCGAAACGACCGGCCGCACGGTGCGGGAAATCGTTGATGGCGAAAAGCGCGCGCGCGCCCGGCTTCTGGACCAGGCACAGCTTGAGTTGAGCGACAAAGTGTACCGGGCCTACGGAATCCTCGCCTGCGCCCGGACGCTTTCGGTCGCCGAATTTCTGAATTGCGCTTCGGCCCTGCGGCTCGGGGTCGACACCTCGCTGTTTCGCGAGGTGAGCGTGCGGAACCTGAATGCGGCCATGCTTGCCGTCATGCCCGCCCACCTGCAGAAATACGCCGGGCGGTCTCTTGATGAGAGAGAACTATCGGTGTTGCGCGCCGACCGGGCGCGCGAGGTGCTTTTCAGGAAGGCGCGGGCAGGCCGGCCGGGGCGTCGGCGGCGGGAGGGAAATAATAACGGTAGTCAAATCAGCACCGATACCAACAAGCCGGAATGTCCGGTCTAGACAAGGACGCTGTACGATGATGAACGGTATGTTTACCGATCGGGTTAAAAAAGTGATGCAGATAGCGCGGGAGGAGTCGATCCGCCTGGGCAACGATTACGTGGGAACCGAACACCTGTTGTTGGGGCTTGTCAAGGAAGGCGACGGCGTGGCGGTCGCGGTAATGCGCAGCATGGGTATCGATCTCGACGATCTGTCGGGGACCATTGAAAAGACCATCACCTCGAGCGGCGGCATGATGACCATCGGTCAGATGCTTCCCTTCACCCCGCGGGCGAAAAAGGTGCTTGAGATTGCGGCGAACGAAGCCCGTTCGATGTCGCACAAGTACATCGGTACGGAGCACCTGCTGCTCGCGCTGATGAAGGACACCGAATCGGCTGCCGCGAACGCTCTTGCCGCGGCGGGTTTAGAGTACGAGAAGGTCAAGGAGGAGATCAACCGGGTATTGCGCGGCGGCGAATCGCCCGGTGCGTCAAAGGAGAAGAGCAAAACGCCGTTTCTCGACCATTTCGGCCGCGACCTGACGGCGCTCGCGCGTGAGGGAAAACTCGACCCGGTGATCGGTCGAGAAAAGGAGATCGAGCGGGTGGTGCAGATCCTGTCGCGCCGCAAGAAAAACAATCCGGTGCTCATCGGCGAGCCGGGTATCGGCGAGACCGCGATCGTTGAAGGCCTTTCGCAGAAGATCGTGGAGAAGAGCATCCCTCAGGTGCTTGAAAACAAGCGGGTGATCAATCTCGACATGGCCTCCATGGTCGCCGGCACCAAGTACCGCGGCCAGTTCGAGGAGCGGCTCAAGGCACTCATGGTCGAGCTCCAGAAGAATGAAAACATCATCATTTTTATCGACGAGCTGCACACCATCGTCGGTGCGGGCGGTTCCGAAGGCAGCCTCGATGCGTCGAACATTTTCAAACCCGCGCTTTCGCGCGGCGAAATCCAGTGCGTCGGCGCCACCACGCTCGACGAATACCGTAAGTACATCGAAAAGGACGGTGCGCTCGCGCGGCGTTTTCAGACCATCATGGTCGACCCGCCGAACGTGGTCGAGACCATCCAGATCCTTTCGGGCCTCCGTCACCGTTACGAAGACCACCATAAGGTCAACTACTCCGACAAGGCGATCGAGGCGGCGGTGAAGCTTTCCGACCGCTATATTTCCGACCGGTTCCACCCCGACAAGGCGATCGACGTCATTGACGAGGCGGGCGCGCGCAAGCGGCTTTCCAGCATGGAGATTCCGGGCGAGATCCGTGACATGGAAAAGGAAATCGTCGACGTGGTCAAGGAGAAGGAACTCGCGGTGGAGCACCAGGAGTTCGAAAAGGCCGCCAAGCTGCGTGATAAACAGGAAAAACTCAAGGGCGTCCTGCTAGAGAAAAAGGCGTTATGGCGGAAGTCGAAGGCCGAAGAGCGCCTGTTGGTCGACGAGGCGACCATTGCCGCGGTCGTCGCCACCATGACCGGGGTGCCGCTTTCGCGTCTTGCCGAGGAGGAATCTAAAAAGATACTGAATCTGGAAGACGAGCTCCGCAAGCGGGTCATCGGGCAGGACCCGGCGCTCGAGGTGATCGCGCGCAGTATACGCCGTTCGCGCGCTGGTCTGCACAATGCCAAGCGGCCGATCGCGTCGTTCATTTTCCTCGGCCCCACGGGCGTGGGGAAGACCGAGCTGGCCAAGACGCTGGCCGCCGCGCTGTTCGACACCGAAGACGCCCTCGTGCGGATCGACATGTCGGAATACATAGAAAAGTTCGCCGTCTCCCGCCTCGTGGGCGCGCCTCCGGGATATGTCGGCTACGAAGAGGGCGGCCAGCTCACCGAGAAAATACGGAAAAAGCCCTATTCGGTGATATTGCTTGACGAAATAGAAAAAGCGCATCCCGACGTGTTCAACATCCTGTTGCAGATACTCGACGACGGCATCCTTACCGACAGTTACGGCCGCCATGTCAATTTCCGCAACACCATCATCATCATGACCTCGAACGCCGGCACGCGGGACGTCAAGAAGAGCGGCACCGTCGGGTTCGGCAAGTCCTCGGGCGAGTCCGATTACGAATCGATGAAATCGAAGGTGATGGACGAACTCAAGCGCATTTTCAATCCGGAATTTCTCAACCGCGTCGACGAGACCGTGGTGTTTTACGCGCTGGGGAAAAAGGAGATTGCCCGTATCGTCGAGATACAGCTTCGCGAGGTGCAGCAGCGCCTTGTCGACCGGAACATAACGCTTTCCATTACGCAAGGCGCCAAGGATTTTATCGTGGACGCCGGGTTCGATCCGGTCCTGGGAGCCCGCCCGTTACGTAGGGCGATCCAGCGGCTCCTGGAAGACCGCCTTGCCGAAGAGTTCCTGGGCGGGAAATTCAACGACGGTGATACGATCGACATCGACCTCAAGGATTCTTCACTCGTCTTCTCCAGGACGCCTCAGAAGGATGAAACTACGTAGCTGGGCTGTTGTGTCGGTCATGCTCCTCGTGGCCCTGGGGAGCGCCTTCTATGAGATCAACCTGTACCTGGAGAAGAAAAAGCGCGTAGAAGCGCTGATCGTCCGGGCGGTTTCTTCGTATGTCCAGGCCCCGTTTACCCTTTCAAAGATCAGGTTCGGTTTCTTTTCGGCCCACCTTACGGGCGTGTCGCTCTCCCTGCCGGCACAGATGCTCACGCTGAACGTCGACGATATTACCGTCGTACTTTCGCCTCTCACGCTGCTTCGCACCCGCGGTTCGGTGACCCGGTCCATAAAAAACATCGTTTTTGTCAGGCCGGTCATGGAGTATTCTCTTGTCCCGCAAGCGCCCGGTGATCCCCCCCCGGTTACGGCTGAAAGGGCAGGACTGAAACCGCAGGATGGTCTGCAGCTCGACATCGGGTATCTTCTGGTAAAGAAAGGGGAGATGCGGCTCCGGGACCATACCGGCGTTTCGATGGTGCTGGGCGAAGAGCTGCAGGGACGGCTGTGGAACACCGCTAAGGAGCTTACCTATGAATTGACCGGCCGGCTCGGAGCGGTGCAGAAAAACCTGTTCGTGAGGGGTACCGTCTCCTGGCAGGGCGCGAAACATTATCTGTCGCTGCGGCTCCGTGAAGCGGAAGTCCGCCGTCCGATATCCTTTAAAAACGTTACGCTTCTCTCCGGGACGTTGAGCGGAACGATCGAAAGTTCCTTTCCCGATACGTTCGCCTTGAAAACCATCGAAAGCAACGGCTGGATCAGGGTACAGCACGGCACCTGCCGCCTCGACACGCTGCAGCGGCCGATCGACTCGGTCAACGCCATGGTCACGCTCCAGGACCGCCGCTGCGTGCTCGATTCCCTGCGTGCCGTCTGGTCCTGCGCCCGGATAAGGGCGTCGGGCCTTTGGGACTAT
>JAFGOU010000008.1 GCA_016926315.1 Chitinispirillaceae bacterium | reverse complement strand
TTTTCATGCCTCGGTGAGGCATGTATACCCTCTCCTTGAGGAGAGGGTGTGACGCGGCCCATCGGGCTGCGGCGGGTGAGGTCAAAAAAAACAGCCACTCGGTTACCCCTGTCAATCTCTTATTTTACCAGTAATCCCATGCTAAAACGTTTTTCCGACCTCCTCGTCTCCCTTGCCGGGCACCTTGTCCTGTTGCCGCTGTTTGTCCTGGTGGCCGTTCTGGTCAGGCTCACCTCTCCGGGCCCGGTTTTTTTTACACAGGACCGGGTCGGCAGGAATGGCAGGCTGTTCCGGGTTGTCAAGTTCAGGACCATGACCGTTGGCGCGGACCGGCAGGGGAGCATTACGGCCGCGACCGACGCCAGGATTACGGGTATCGGCAGGGTGCTGCGCCGTTTCAAGCTCGACGAGCTGCCGCAGTTATGGAATGTGCTGATCGGGAACATGTCGTTTGTCGGCCCGCGGCCTGATGTGCCGGGGTATGCGGACACGCTTGGAGGGGAGGACCGGAAGGTGCTTGCGTTGCGGCCGGGAATCACGGGTCCGGCGTCGCTTTTCTTCAGAAGCGAGGAGGAGCTGCTGGCGCGGGTGGAGGATGCGAAAAAATATAATGACGAGGTGATCTGGCCTGTCAAGGTGGCGATAAACAGGATATACCGGGAGGAGTGGACGTTCTGGAAGGACATCGGGTATATGGTCATCACCGTGGCGCCGTTTATGGATAGGGCATTCGGGTTGATGAGGCGGTTTGAGGGATATGAAAAGGCGTTGAATTGAGTAGAAAACCTGAGTATGAATGAGTATAAGTTACCATTTGAGATGTTGGATGTCTGGCAGGACGCCCGGAAATTTGTAAAAAGCATATAGGGCACCTCTAAATATTCAGTTTCGTCGCGAGGCCCGGCGAGAATTCGCTGCGTCAGGCGTGCGAAAGAGGCGAATCCGCTGCGATTCGGTGATTGAGCACAACGCCACGCAGTAGAATTCGCAGCGGGCCGTAGCGGAAAATGTATTTTTAGAGGTGCCCTATATAGTGCTTGTCCGGAAACCCCTGAACTTTGACCTTCGTCATTCCGGCGAACGCCGGACCGCGAAGGCTTGTGGTGAGCCCTGTCGAACCAAGCCTGCCATCCGGTTTTTTTCGCATACTGGATACCGGTTTCCACCGGTATGACGTCAGCAGGGGGACTTTTCGGACGGACACTATATAAATGCTGCAAGAAATTTCCCGCCAGGGAAGGGACATCCCGGACCTCTTTTAAGGATCAGGCGCATTGTATGCAGATAGCATATGGTTCTCTTATGGAAACAGCCTGTCTATCAACGCTTGCAGAGGATCCGGGGTATTTTACCTCAGCAGACCAGGGCCATTTGCGGGAACAGGTTCAATGCCCGGCAAATAAACTGAATGCATTAAGGAAATAGCAACTTTCCCGAAGTTCATAGATTACTTTATCCAGGGAAGATTTCGCACCATCGCATCAACGATTCAACATTAACAATATGAACAACCGAATCTACTTGAGTCCCCCCCACCTGTCGGGAAAAGAACTCGACCATGTTCACGAAGCGTTCGCCTCGAACTGGATCGCGCCCATCGGCCCCATGGTCGACGCGTTTGAAAAGGAGATGTGCGGGTATACCGGGTCGCCGTATGCCGCCGCGGTGTCCTCGGGAACGGCTGCGCTCCACCTCGCGCTCATGCTGCTCGGGGTCAAACAGGGCGACGAGGTGCTCTGCTCCAGTTTTACCTTTGCCGGAAGCGCTTTCCCGATCACCTATTGCGGGGCGGTGCCGGTGTTTGTCGACGGCGAGGAGCGTTCGTGGAACATGGACCCGGAACTGCTCGAAACCGCGATCAGGGACCGGATGCGGCAGGGCAAGACCCCTAAAGCGTGCATTGTCGTGCATCTGTACGGTCAGAGCGCGGACATGGACGCGATCATGGGTGTGTGCGGTCAGTATGCTATTCCGGTAATCGAAGACGCTGCCGAGTCGCTTGGCGCGTTTTACGGGAAAAAACATACGGGCACCATCGCGCCGCTGGGAGTGCTGTCGTTCAACGGGAACAAGATCATGACCACCTCGGGCGGCGGCATGCTCGTGGGAAAGGACAAGGCGATGATCGAACGGGCGCGTTTTCTTGCCACCCAGGCGCGGGAGAACGCGGCGCACTATGAGCACAAAGAGACCGGGTACAACTACCGCATGAGCAATATCGTGGCGGCCATCGGCAGGGGCCAGCTTGCGGTGCTGGAGGAGCGGGTGGCGAAAAAACGGGAGGTTTTCACCCGGTATCGGGAGACACTGGCGCATATTCCCGGAGTCGGCTTCATGCCTGAACCGCCGTGGGGCCGGGCCAACCGCTGGCTCACCTGCATGACCCTCGATCCCGCGCTCTGCAAGGCGACGCCGGAAACAATCAGGCTGGCGCTCGAACAGGAAAACATCGAGTCCCGTCCGCTCTGGAAACCCATGCATCTGCAGCCGGTGTTTAACGGCTGCCCTGCGTATACAAGCGGCGTTTCGGAAAAGCTGTTCAGTACCGGTCTCTGTCTGCCCTCGGGAACTGCCATGAGCGAGGCTGATCAGATGCGCGTGGTGACGCGCATTTCCTCGATGGTACCTCGCTGAACTGGACGTGCAGTACCGGGGAAAACGATATTCAGTCATTGCCATACGTTATTTTTGTACATAGTGCTTGTCCGGAAACCCCTGAATTTTGACCTTCGTCATTCCGGCGAACGCCGGACCGCGAAGCAGCCTGACATCCAGGTTTTTTCGCATACTGGATACCGGTTTCCACCGGTATGACGTCAGCAGGGGGACTTTTCGGACAGACACTATATCGATACACTATCCTGGCAGGGGTAAAGCATGGAAAAAGCGCTTAGGGTAATTGCATCTGCACAATCAGAGGGTTTGTTTTCCTCTTATGCCATTGGTGGCGGGATTGCAGCGCTTTTTTATATCGAACCGGTCGCAACATTTGACCTCGACGTTTTTATTATTCCACCGGAAACAACAGGACCGATTACCTCGCTTTCCCCCATCTATTCATGGATGGAAAAACGGGGGTACCAGCCGTTAAATGAACAAATCAGCATTGAAGGTATCGCCGTGCAGTTTATTCCGGTATACAATAATCTGGTCAAAGACGGTGTTCTCAACGCAATAGATAAAAAGTACGGGAACGCGGATGCAAGGGTCCTCAGGCCGGAATATCTGGTCGCTATAATGCTTCAAACCTTCCGTCCGAAAGACAAGGACCGTATTGTTAAATTTCTGGAACAGACGAACCTCGATGGTATCCTGCTTGATACCCTACTTCAGAAATACAATTTGTTGCAGGTATTTGAAAACTTCAGGAAACAGTACGATGACCGCTGACCCTGATACCTACCTTCACTATAACAAAGAGATTGTTTTTGATATCTTCCGGAAAAAGGAGGAGTTTCATTGCAGCCAGGCGCGTTTGCCAATCGAAGAGAAAATTAAAATCCTTGTTGAGCTTCAAAAAATGGCGTTAACCATACGGCCTAAACAAGGTGAAGATGACAAACGAACCGTCTGGCGTATCTGAAATCCCCGTAACCCGTTGTTCCCGCCCAGGTACCCCCTCCGTTTCCCTCCCTTTTTCGAAGGTGCTTCACTCCACCATCCGAATCTCCACTTTCGAAGGTGCCTTTCCCACCTATCTCATTGAAATATCGCGCCCGGGATGATATGATTCTTAGCGGAATCAAGGAGTTGGTACTCCGGCGTCGATTTTGGATTCTGACTTCTGACTCCTGAATTCTGTCCTCTCTGTTTACGGAGGTTTCCTTCATGTCGGTTCTGCTCGGTCAGGTCCTTCTCAGGTACCGGCTGATTATCATTATTTTCATGCATCTGCTGTTTTCCGCCGGCGCCCTTACGCTTGCCTGGCTCCTGCGCTTCGACTTCACCCTCGGGCAGGACGAGGTGCGCGATCCCACGCGGTTTCCGCTGCTGTTCCTGTACTCTCTTCCCATCAACGTCGTCGTTTTTACCGTGGTTTCCGGCTTTTTCAACCTGTTCCAGGGCATCTGGCGGTATGTGAGCGTCGACGATCTCAAGGACATTGTCAAGACCTCCGCGGTTGCGTCGCTCGTGTTCATGTTCATCATCGTAGTGAGCGGCAGGTTTCACGGGTATCCCCGCTCCATCTATCTCATGAATTTCGTTTTTTTCGTCATTTTCAACGGCGGCACCCGTTTTGCCATTCGCATGTTCCGCGAGTCGTTTTTGCCCATGAGCGACACGGCCCGCAACGTGCTCATCGTCGGGGCCGGCACGGCGGGAAACGAGGTGGTCAAGACCCTCAAGTCGGGCCGGAACCGGCAGTACATTCCATTGGGGTTCATTGACCGCGACAAGGGGCTTCACGGCAAGCGGCTGCAGGGGATCAAGGTGCTGGGCGACCTGATGTCGCTGCGCTACTGGGTGCGCAAGCTGCGCGTGCATGAAATCTTCATCGCCATTCCCGAGGCCACGAACAAGGTGGTGAAGGAGGTCATGGAGGAGTGCAGGATACCGGAGTGGGAGGTCAAGTTCAAGATCGTTCCCTCCATGATGGACATCATGAGCGGCAGGCACACGCTCAGCAAGATACGCGACGTGTCCATCGAGGACCTGCTTTCGCGGCCCAACATCACGCTTGACGATACCCATGTGCGGCGGCAGCTCGCGGCAAAGACCGTGCTCATCACCGGCGCGGGCGGGTCGATCGGCTCGGAGCTCTGTTTTCAGGTGGCGGCCTACCGGCCCGCGCGCATGGTGCTGATTGACGCGAGCGAGCAGTGCGCGTACACCATCGACCAGGAGCTGAAAAACCGGCACCGGGACGTGCCCATCCATACGGTGGTGGGGAGCATTCTCGACAACGGGTTCATGGACCCGCTGTTCCGGCGGTTCAGGCCCGACTATATCTACCATGCGGCGGCGTACAAGCACGTGCACCTCATGGAGTGGAACCCGATCGCCTGCCTGCGGAACAACGTTCTGGGCACGGCGCACCTGGCGTCCATTGCCGAAAAGCACGGGGTGAGCCAGTTCGTGATGATTTCGACCGACAAGGCGGTGAACCCGCGCGGCATGATGGGCATTTCCAAGCGGCTGGCCGAGCGGGTCGTCCTGGAGCGCAGCCCGTCGAAAACGCTTTTCAACGTGGTGCGGTTCGGCAACGTGCTCGGGTCCTCGGGCAGCGTGATACCCCTGTTCCAGCGCCAGATCCACGAGGGCGGGCCGGTCACGGTCACGAGCGGGGACACGAGGCGGTTTTTCATGAGCATTCCCGAGGCGGTCCAGCTTGTGCTGCAGGCGTCAACGCTCAACGAGTCGAACGCGATCTTCATGCTCGAAATGGGCGAGCCGGTCAGGATCGCGGACCTGGCGCGGAACCTTATCGAACTTTCCGGCCTCAAGGTGGGGGAGGATATCGAGATCGTGTTCACGGGCATGCGGCCCGGCGAAAAGGTGGATGAGATCCTGCTTTCCGACATGGAAAACCTGGTCAAGACGAAGTTCGAAAAGATCAGGGTGCAGAAGAACAGCATGATGGAGCCGGAAAAGATCGGGAAGTTCATTCACCACCTGAAAAGCGACGTCGAGCTGGGCAATATCAGGTCGATCTACGAGCAGATAACCGGTCTGATCCCGGAAATGACCGGCCCGAGTTTCGAGGAGCTTTCCGGGAACATGTTTTCATGAACACGATGCATCATGGGCGTTCCTGCGGACAAAGGCGCCCGATGCTTCCATGCCGGCGATACCATGCCCGGCGGCAGACGCTTTATCAGGAGGCCCGATCATGAGTGCCGGAAAACCGTTTTTTTTATTCCTGCTGTTCATTGTCTTCTGTTTCCCTGTGGAGGTGTATCCTTACATCGACGCGGGCACGGGCAGTTTCATGCTGCAGATCCTCATCGCCGGACTGGTGGGATCGCTGTTCGCGCTCAAGCTGTTTTTCCGGCGGATCGTGAACGGAATCAGGAAGCTCATGGGAAAGAGCGGGCCGCCTGAGACGGATGCGAACAAATGAGGCACGCCGCATCGTTTCGCGATCCCGCGGGGTTCCTCTTTTTCAGGGACGGCGTGCTGCTCAGGCAGGTGAATGCCTGTTACCGGGAGCACTATGAGACGCTCATGGGATCCGGCCTGTATGACAAGCTGGTTTCCCGGGGGCTCCTGGTTCCGCATGAGGAGGTGGAGGCTGACGGCGCGGCAGAGGGCGCGTTCAAGGTGGTGAAGCCCAGGGTGGTACGGTTTGTCTCCTACCCCTACGAATGGTGTTTTTCCCAGCTCAGGGCGGCGGGGCTGGCGACGCTCGAGATACACCGGATTGCCATGGACCATGGCATGGCGCTCAAGGACGCCAGCGCGTATAACCTCCAGTTTGCCGGCGGCAAACCGACGCTCATCGACACCATGTCGTTTGAAAAGACGGACGAGGACAGGCCGTGGGTGGCCTACCGGCAGTTCTGCCAGCATTTTCTGGCGCCCCTGGCGCTCATGGCGAAAAAGGACGTGCGGTTGCAGCAGCTCATGCGGGTGTATATCGACGGCATTCCGCTCGATCTGGC
>JAFGOU010000066.1 GCA_016926315.1 Chitinispirillaceae bacterium | reverse complement strand
CCACGCTCGTGCCCTTGGCCCGTGAGAGCGTATCCGCATCGCCAAACGGCCCTTCCTTCCAACCGTTCTGCTCGAACCAGTGCAGGCAGAACTGCGTGTCAGGGTCAAAATCGTCTTCGGCAAGGAACCTGTTGATGAGCTGGAGAGCCGTCCGGACAGACATGGACGTTCCGTCCGCTTCGAGTACTGCCGAATATTTTGAAAACACCGCCATGCCCGGCCCGATGATTGCCTGGGAAAGATCGACCGGCGCTACAGGCGACCGGTCGTCGCCTGATCCTTTGGTCATTTCGTCAAGAGCTTCGGGAAGGACGGTATTGAGCTCGCGGAGGAATTCGCGGCGGGAGATGGCGGGGGCATCTTTTGGACGCTTGCGGCAGACGAGAACGATGGAGGAGGCGAGGGCGTTTGAACCCATGTTTCTCATTCGGAACTCCTGTTCGCTACGAAGAGGCCAAGTTCCGACAATGGCAAAGCCAGCGCGCAGGACTGCGGTTAGAAAAGTTTCCCATCCAGTAGAAGATGTGCCGACAATGTCACTTGTGTCTGCTTGTTTGAATGCATAGTAAATAGTAACAGGACCCTCTGGGTGTGACAAGGTCCCGAAATTGTGGATGGCTTTGGTCATTCCGTCGAGAAAAAATTTTTCAGCATCCTCTTTTGTGCCGTGACGATCTGGTGTCGCCACCAGCTCTTCGACTTTGGGGACGGTTATTGTGGAAAGGATGGAGGGAAACATTGATCGCAAAGACCGGCGAAGCCATACATAAAAAAAATCAGAAAGGTCGGCGTAACCAATATTGTCATAATATGGCGGATCGGTGGAAATGAATTTCTGGTAGGAAAGTTTCTGCGTCTGCGCGTCTGCTTGAATAGAAAATCCTATAGATGTAGGTACTAATTTTTCAACACAATCAGCAATATACTCAGCCGCAGGACCAAAGCCACCGACAGTATTAGAAAGTATTGCGGCTTCAGCAAAATCCCAAGTCATCGAAAGTGTCTGCTTTCCAAATAGGTGCATAACTTTTTGATTAGAGCATGACCAACCGCAGAGTGAGCTCACAAAATCTGCGCATCTGTCAACAACAAAAGCCATATATATGCTAACAGCTTCGGCGTACGCATTAGCACCCGCGCCTCCTGCTTCAAGGTCTTTTTCTGTTTTTAACATCCCGATAGCTATCGAGTCCGTGTTAATATGTTCTTTCACTTCACCTACCAGATCACTAAAGGTTGTCAATGCTACCAGTTGCCGCGGAGTGAACAGGTCAGACCATTTTGACATACCGTAGTTTCCAACACGAAACCCAAGCGCCTGTTGAAAAAACACTACATCAGGTTTCCATGTTGGCGCGGCAGAACATGCCATATCCTCGGCTTCTTTGGTTGGTGATACATATAAGCGGCGGCGTTGTCCTTCTATTACAATGGCCATTAAACGTTGGCCCATACGTCCAGCTTGAGCTTCTTCTCTTATGTAATCTGCGGATATAGGTACACCAGAGACGAGACAACGAAAATTTGCACCTCGCCCACTTGCCTTTGTTCCAGAGACAGCATCTTCCGGTGGTGTCCCGTTTTTCACAACAAACTGGTAACTATCCCCTTCAACGATTGGTTGAATGTAAGACTCCTGTCCTTTTTTATTGGCGAGGATAAAATTAGAAATAAGGGGAACATCGACATGGGTAAATGCCGGATTTGGACTCTTTACCGTCCTTGCCCACAACCATGCAATAACCGTCCGTTTCTTTCCGATCAGCGGTTTTAAGTCGGATCTCTCTTTCGCCATTTCCCCAGTTATTTCCACAGGCGGGTAGAGATGTCCGATGCGTTTAAACGCCTCATCCCGCATCCATTTTCCATAGTATCGCACATCTTCGGCCAAGCCTGTCGCTCCGGGCCACTTTCTGCCCATTTTCTCACCGTATGGTTTATTGCGCCATTCGGGATTCACCGGCTCGCGCCCAGCGAACTTGGGCGGGATTTCGATCATGGCTTTATTGATGAGCACAGCGACCGGGTTAAGGTCAGAGGCATAAGCTTCGAGTCCGAGGCGCTGCGCTTCGAGCGGGATCGCGCCGCCACCGGCAAAGGGGTCGTGCAGGGCAGGGAGCTTATCCGGGTTGAACAGCTCGGCGGCCTGGGGATGGTCCTTGTTCAGCTCGCATACTTCGCGCCACGAGCGGCGAATTTCTGCCCGTGCGCTTTCCAGCACCTCTTCGTTGGTGGTATTTTCCCATTTTACAAGATCCTCAATTATCGTAAAAAGTCGTTTACGTTCCTCTGCTGCATCTTTTTTATTTTTTCCGTATCGAAACCCACCGCCCTGCTGATATCCTGGATCATTAACAAGTTGGGCGAATATGATCGCACGAGCAGCAGCAAGAGGCCGCCTTGCCCACCATAAATGAATCCCCCTTGGATGCGCTCCAATCCCCGGCATCTTTTCATAAGCGCATGCCTCATTAATCGCATCCAGCGGCAGCGCCACTTCGATGAGTTTTCGGGGAGATTTTATGGGGTATTCGGAGGTCATTTATCTCTTTCCGCGAGCCACGCCCGACCCTTATCCGTGGTCCGATATTTTTGATTACTGCTCGTCGGCTTATCCGGTATGGTCATCTCGACCAGTCCAGCCTCAATAAGGGGATTAAGGACTTGGTGCCTGAACTTGGTGCGGTCAGACCTGCCGGCGATCCTCATCAATCTTACTATGTCGCTTTCTTTTAAGCAGTTAGAGAGAATTTCGACTTGGTGCCGACTTAGTGCCGACTGGGTCGTGACTTGGTGCCTATTTTGTTTTGACTTGGTGCCGGTTCGGCGCTTGTCAGCCTCTTTCTTTTCCTTATATTGTTTTGTAACACGTTGTTTTTTAATACAATTATGAGCAATCGCTTTCATTGCCTTGCCGCTCTCCTGGTTGTTATCATGAGCCCTTTGAGCCCTTTGTGAGCCCATTGCAGGCGCATCGGAGATAGAACTTTTTATGAGTCCTTTGGCGGCTAGAACATAATAGGTTCCTTTGCCGGTAGTCCCAATTTGCGCAAATGCCCCTATGTCAACAAGGCCGTCCAAATCCCGGGACGCAGTCGGCTTGGAGACGTTGAACAATTTTTGATATTCATTATTGTCAATTTTACCGCCCTGTTTTACGATTCCAACTGCCTTGTACTGTCGGCCGTTCAGGTTCAGGTCGCGGAGCACTCGCTCGGTAAGCCAGTCCCGGCCTATGACCGCGGAGAACTCGCCGCCGCGCTGCTGGAACTGTGGTTCCGGGAGTGAGTGGGCGAGGCTTTCACGGATCATCATGATGGTGCCGGTACCGTATTTTTCGATGTTGCCGGCCAGGAACAGTGCTTCACAAATACGATGGTTCCGTGCGATGGAACGGTGTGCGTGGCGCAGGCTCTCCGGGGTAAGCGGCGGGATGAGTTCTCCCGGGTTCCACACTTCAACGCGATCGGAAAAGACCGCAACCTGGATAGCGGCGCCGGAGGTATAATCGCGGTGGGCTATGGCGTTGACAACTGCTTCACGGATGACATCGGGCGGTATCTCCGGTGTGACCGGGGCCTGGTTGCTCAACGCGCGGGTCCCGACGCTGATGTTCGTAACGGATAGAACAAAGTTTGTGGCCTGATCGACTTGCGAAAAGAGCGTGTCTTTGAAAATCCGGTAAAAGGGGGCGGGGCGCTGGATTTCGGTGCCGTGAAAATGCATGCAGCGAACTTCCGCACAGGGAATAAACTTCTGCGGATTGCGGCCAAAGAGAAGGACCGCGGCATTGGTGAGGACGTTCTCCCTGAGCAGGCCGAGATGTGTAAGCACTTCGCTCACCGGTGTACTTGGGTCGAACGGAAACTGCCGCTCGCTTCGAGCTTTTCGGACGAATGCGGTTACGGCGGCATCGTCAATGTCCTTCATTGTTGCATCGTGGCACACCGTATCGTCGAACGGCCGATTTCTGATGATACCACGCTCCTGAAGAATATCCACAAGGCTTGCGTAGACCTGGGAGGTTAATTCTGATGTCCCGTTGAACCGGCGCCGGATGAGCTGGTCGCCGGCCTTTCGGATCAGCTGCTGCATTTTGGGATGGCGTGCATCGTCGTCAATCCCCTTCACAAAGATGAGGCGGGGTTTTCCCGATTCGGTAGCGCGCGTAAATTCCCGCTCTGTCGGTGATATGCCTTCGGTGTTTTCGTAGCCATATTCATTGCCGAACAATCCCACATATACGGCACAGCGGTCCACCTCGGCGATGTAGACCTCGTCGGCGCGATGGTCGGATGCCGGTTGATCCTCGAAAAGAAACACGTTGAAGAACTGTCGCAGGAGCGCGTCTTCATTAACAAACGATTTAAGCGCGCGACGTTCTTCGGCCAGCTCTTTCTGGACGCTTGAAACGAAAATCGTCATCATGCGTGCGGTGTTCATTGATTGCCTTTTACCCGGTTAAGTAGATCAGACAGATTATAATTAATCGACGACACTCCCCAACCCGGTTCAGCATCAAATGGGTTTTTCAGGTAGTACGGTCCTTCCACGGCATCATTTTCACCCACCAGCACGATGGCTAATAAAAATTTATCGGCCTGGTTGAGCGCATAGAGCATTTCATTTCGTGAGATGGTGACCGTACCGGCGCCTTTAATGCGTCCTTTGACTTCGATATGTCGTGCCTCAGGTTGTTTTCCGCTTACAGAGGGAGGATAGGAAGTCAGGTCCCATCCGCATTTCTGCGCGGATACGTCAACCACGCAGCAGCCTTGCGCCTCTTCGGCGCGGCGCACCGCATCCATGGCGAGTATTTCAATCCGGGACCGCGCGGCAGGATCGGTGGAAAAGGCGAAACCGTCTTCACCAGGTCCGTCTCCACGAAGGCGCTGCAACAACCCCACTGGAACAACCAGGGCGCCGCCGAGTGCAACCGGTGTCGCAGAAGTGACATGGCGCATGGACATCAGCTCTTTTTTCCTGTTATCCAGGCGGCCTTCAAGGTCAGCTATGGTTCGGCGGGCATTTTCGAGATTAAGACGGGAGTCCTTTCCTGCCTCCAGGTCGTCTTTTAATTTGAGCCATCGGTCGGTCCAAAAAGCGATTTCCTTGGTAAGTCGTTCGTGGACGGCATTTAGCGTTTTATCAACATGGGCGATCCGGCGCACGGCAATCTCTTTATAGTGGTCAGGCACCAGTTTCGCCGCGGCCAGGGAGAGAGCGCGCTGTTCCTGATCGGCACGTATCCAGGCGGCATTAAGTGTACTGGTAAGAAGTTCCCGGTCTGCCGGCGTGGCAGGTTCAAGGTCAAGGTGTGGCGCCCATCCGGCAAAAGTGGCTGACCCGTCGGGTGTAACCCGGACGAATTGGAGCCGCTTGGACAGTACAAGGTCGTTGCCGGATTTAATCTCATGGGTTAAAAGAAAAAGCAGATACGGTTCATCGCCATTGTCGGTTGGGTCGACTAAAACAGTGCCCTGACGGAGCAAATTTCCATGCTGTTCAAGTAGTAAATCGCTCACGGCAAGCATGAGCGGATGGCCGGGGTGGAGCATGGTTGCAAAGGGTATTCCGGGCTTATCAAGCGGGCGAACCGCCTCTCGTGTGAAGCAGACGCGTTCGTAACGCTTGAGAACGGGCGCGAGTTCCCTGCGGTTTCTTCCGGCAATGCGCCGGTCGCGTTCACAAATAATGGCGGGTACATGGGTAATTTCAAACCGACCGGCTTCCCGAGGATGGATGCTTCCGCCCAGCGCAGCAAATGCTTTCATGAAAAAAGAGCGCACAAAGAACGGCTGCAATCGCCGGGCTTCGGCTTTTTCCATGTCTTCCTTTACCGCAAACAACCGCTCGGCGCTCATGGTTTCCTGCGCGAGAGCGTTACGTTCGAGAATCGTCCGGATGTTTTCGCGATCGAGCGCGCTGTCGACCTGCATTCCGAGACGGGCGCGAATTTCCGGCTGGTCGCCATAGCGGATGGCCTGCAATAAAAGGTCTTTTAAACTGGCGCCTTCGAAAACCTCGCCGAGTATATCGAAAACACGACCTTTGAGCGCTTCGCTCTCTACCCTGAGTTTTTCAAGTAACCTGAAGTAAACATCGCCCTCACGGGTCTCCCTGGCAACCAGGCTCCAGAGGTGGCACACCTCCTGCTGACCGATACGGTGTATCCTGCCGAACCGTTGTTCAAGGCGGTTTGGGTTCCAGGGCAGGTCATAATTGACCATTAAATTTGCATTCTGGAGATTAACGCCTTCGCCCGCGGCATCGGTTGCCACGAGCACGCGAACCTCCGGATCCGACCGGAACAGCGCCTGTAATCGTCGCCGTTCATCCCGGTGGGTCCCGCCGTGGATGGTTATTATGGCATCGGCGTTTCCAAGGACCCCGGAAATTCTTTGGTGCAGATAGTTCAAGGTATCACGATGTTCGGAAAAGATGATGATCTTCCGCATCCGTCCGCTGGCATCGTGCATGGCAGGATCGTTCTGGATTATTCGGGAGAGTTCATCCCATTTCCGGTCTTTTCCCGATGCAACGACCTCTTTGGCCTGCTGTTCGAGCCGCCCCAGAATAAGGATTTCCTTTTCAAGTTCCGCGATGGTACGGGATGCCGTCGCCTGGTCGACCAGGTTTTCTTCGAGATTTTCCTGACTTTCGGCGTCCAGGTCGTCATCATCTTCCGGGACATCCGCCAGTGTCTCTGCAAGGACCTGCTCGCCACGGATTCCGTGTTTTTCCTCGCGCTGGCGCCTCTCCAGTCGTTCCTTGCGGCGTTTGAGGGATTGGAATATGGCTTCCGGGCTGGAGGCGAGGCGGCGCTGTAACGCGGTAAGCGCGAAGCCGATGGAGCTTTTCCGTTTGCCGTCGAGCTCATCTGCTTTGCCCATTTCCGTTTTAACATAGTCGGTCACCGCCTCATAAAGAGCGGATTCAATAGTCGAGAGCGTATAGTTGACTGTGTACGCCCGGCGTTCCGGGAAAAGGGGTGTTCCATCGAACTTCACCAAATCCTCTTTTACCATGCGGCGCATAAGGTCCGAGCAATCGACTTTATGGACTCCGTCCCGGAATTTGCCGTAAAACCGGTCGGAATCGAGGAGCGACAGGAAGAGCTGAAAATCTTCTTCTTTACCGTTATGCGGCGTTGCCGTCATCAGCAGGAGGTGGCGGGTATGGGCGCCGAGTTTTTCCGCAAACTGGAAGCGTGCCGTTTTTTCGAGCTTTGAGCCGAAAAAGTGCGCCGCCAGTTTATGCGCTTCGTCGAATATCACCAGATCCCAGCCAGGTTGAATCAGTTTTTCCTGCAGCTCCACACTGCGGGACATCTGGTCGAGCCTGACAATAAGGTGATCGTAATTATCAAAGGGGTTGCCGCTCGGAGCTGATAATTCCAGCTCCTTTGAAAAAATGTGAAATTCAAGGCCGAATTTTTCAAATAACTCATCGCGCCATTGCTCCACCAGACTTCCTGGAGCTATAACAACTATCCGCCGGGCGTCGGCACGCATAATCAGCTCACGTATATAAAGCCCGGCCATAATGGTTTTACCTGCTCCGGGGTCGTCTGCAAGAACATACCTTAGTGGCTGCCGGGGTAGCATGGATTCGTACACGGCGGTTATCTGGTGCGGAAGCGGTTCGACATTCGAGGTGTGGACCGCCATCATGGGGTCGAAAAGGAACGCCAGATCGATCCGTTTCGCTTCGACAGCGAGTTTGAATGCTTCGCCATCACCGTCAAATGACCATGGTCGCTCCTGTGTGGCAATCGCAAGAGATTCCTCGTTTGACCGGTTAAGCAGACGGTCTTTAAGGACGCCATTATGATCTTTATAAATAACCTGGACCGCGCCTTCTGCGATCGGCACAATAGCGATAATGGTGGTTACAGCAGAAGGTTCAAGACCGATGACGGAGATTCCGGGGGCTAAATCCTCCAGGCAAAGTTTTTTTTGATTCTGATCGGTTTGATCCATGTGGTGATGTCCGCAAGAAAAAGTCTATGGTAAATATAGTTTTAGGCAATAACATCAGGATTTAATACACATCAGACGGTTGAACGCATAGCTCAGTATATCGTCTGGTCAATGAACCCTGAAAATAACCGGGAAACCCTGCCCGAACACATAAAAAACCCAGCACAAATGATTCCCCATGTGCGGACGATCCTTCCGAATAACCGACCTCGGAGATTCGGCGAAATACTTTTCCGTGGATGAGCTCGACGCGCTCCTGCCTGCAAGCTTCAATGTAGTGCCGCGTCAACCGATTGCTATGATACATTGATAGCGCATGAATGGTATCATTACTTCAGGACCACGATTCGCGATAGAGCACAACGTTTTTAAAAAGGAGGATGCCCAATGGTCTCATGCGGGGAAATCAACCGGCAGGAATACGACAATCCCTCAAACTGGCATTATACGCTTTATGCGAGCCGCAAGGATTCCCGGATAGTCGTTCCGAAAAAATCGGGGTTGCGGGGGTATACCGTGAATTTCGCCAAGCCGCTGGGCATTATGATCCATGTGGCCATTATCGTTGTAGTGACCGTGGCCGTGGTGGCGGGGTATGCCGCGTTTTTCGGTTCCTGAACCGGCAGGGAGTGCAGGATCACTCGACAGCGCGAATTGCTTGTTGAATGCGTGATTTCGCCAGCACCAGAGAGGCTGACCGTAGCGGGCGGCACTGCCTCTTTCATGCAGGCTGAGCTGTCCTGTCCGAAGCGTCTCATTTATTTTTTCCTGCTGCCGCTGAAAAGCGTATATATTATAGCAGAGGGGTATCGGTAAAGAGCGCGACATCTTCGTTGCTTCACGCTTGATGCTATGGTTTCGAGATTTTACTGGGGAGGGGACCATGGTTTTCCACACCGTTTCATTCACCGGTTGTCATGCATTGCCGTTTTTCCGCATACTCTCCCATGGAGCCGTTGGGGGTAACAGTGCAAAGCGGTACAGGTCTGCTGGCAGGTTATCATTGGTAAAAACTCATTAGGGGAGGTCGGTATGTTCAAGGGGAGAGGGAAGGTATCATGCCATTGGAGCGCGGGTATCCTGGCACTGCTGATGTTCGAAGGCCTGTTTTTCACCAGCGAGGCTGCGACACCCTTGAGGATCGGAGGGCAGAATATTCAGGTCGCCGTGTCGCCGGTATCAGACAAGACGGTAAGGATTTCACTGTGTCCGGTTACCGCCACCAGGGTGAGCGTACTCTTTGACGGACTGGATCTTGCTCCGCGCAACTGGGTTGACCCCGTCGGCCTTGTCACGAATCGCGGCACTGAGGAGGTGACCGTTCAGGCAAGCGGCCTTTCGGTTGCCATTGTGCCGTCCTCGCCGCTGCTGGTTACCGTGAGACGCGGTACCGGAACGCTTATACAACAGTTTTCCATCGACACCGGTACCGGCGTTGTGTCGTTCCCCCTTGGAACCGGACAGGTATTCGGTCTTGGCGGCGGTTTCGCCCAGCAGATGAACCGGCGCGGCGCCAGCTATAATATGGCGACAAACGGTCTGGTATCGGGTTTCCAGACCTACGGGGGTACGCACGCCGCGCCGGTTCTTTTCAGTACCGGCGGCTGGTCGGTTTTTTTCCATATGCCCTGGAAGGCACAGATCGACCTGCGGAGCGCAACCGGAACCTACAGCATAACGCCTGCGCATACCAGGGATTTCTTCGTTATCGACGGCGCGAATCCGCTTGAGGCCGTTTCTGAATATTTCAGCCTGATCGGCAAACCGGTCATGCCTCCTCTCTATGCGTTCGGCTATCAGCAGAGCCATCGTACGCTGGCGTTTGGCGGGAGGAATTATACCCTCGGTGACGCGCACGATTTTCGAAGCAGGAGCATCCCCTGTGACCTGATGATTTTTCTCGGTACCGGCTACGCCGACCCGGGGTGGAACAACGGACACGGGAATTTTACCTTCAACACCACGGCATTTCCCTCGCCCGGGCCGGGGAGGATATGCGATTCGCTCCATGCGATGGGATTTGAAATCTCGCTGCACGTCAACAGTTGTCCTACGGCACTGCACGGCGCCATCGGCGATACCGGCGTAAGTTCCAGCGACGCCAGTCACGTGAAAAACTACTGGGCGCGTCACGTACCCGTCCTGACAACTGCAAAAAACAAGGCGTGGTGGCCGGATGACGGAGACGCGCTCGATATTCCCGCCCGGCTTGCGAGGCACCGCATTTACTACGAGGGACCCCTTCAGGCGACGCCGAACCAGCGCCCCTATTCGCTTCATCGGAATGCGTATGTTGGTATCTCGCGTTATGGGGGAACGGTCTGGTCCGGCGATGTCTCAACCAACTGGGAGACCTATCGCATACACATTCCCATCGGCCTGAACTTCGGTGTGAGCCTGTCGCCTTACTGGACGACCGATTGCGGAGGGTTTGGCGATACGCCGCAGCAATCGGGACAGCTCTATGCACGGTGGCTTCAATGGGAGACCTTCTGTCCGATCATGCGTTCGCACGGCCGCCCCTGGCCGCTCCATTCACCCTTTGGATGGGATATCCGTTCCGCGAGCCTCCTGCCGGACGAATGGTACCAGACCTTCAGGCCGGCAATGCCCGACTCCTCCATTACGCCGATCAGCAAACGATACATCGAACTGCGCTACAAACTGCTGCCGTATATCTACACCCTTGCCCGCGAGGCATACGACGCCGGTCTGCCGATGATGCGGCCCCTATGGCTGCACTACCCGGCCGATTCGCTGGCGAGCGCGCAGGGATACCAGTACCTGTTCGGCAAAAACATGCTCGTCGCACCGGTCTACACCCAGGGAGCGACCCAGCGGAGCCTCTATCTGCCCGCAGGGACCTGGTATGATTTCTGGACCAACACGGCGTCGAACGGTGCGCGTCAGATATCGAGGACCGTTGATCTGGCAACCATACCGCTCTATGTCCCGGCGGGAGCCATTATTCCACAGGGCCAGTTGCCGAGAAACGGATCAACGACCTCGTTGACGGACAGCATCACCTTTTACATTTACAGCGGAGCGAACGGCAGCTATACCCTGTATGAAGATGATGGAATCACCCTTGGTTATCAGAACGGTATCGCCACCTGGACGACCGTGACCTGGGACAACGCGACGCGGAACATCGCCATCAGCGGCACCTCCAGGATCACGCCATCACGGTCGCGGACCTTCCGGGCGGTCATCATCCCGGAAAATGAGACGAGGGAGCTGTCGCTTGTCTATGGCGGCGGGGTTTCGGTTCATCCGACCGGCGCGGCTGCGGGTGCCGCGTCATCGCCCGAGGCGCGCTATTTCAGAATGATCGGCAGAAGTTTTCACCTCCCCCGGCAGTATACGGGCAGGGTCACGGAGGCGGCGGTATACACCTGCCAGGGCAGGCGCGTCAGCGGGGTGGTGGTGCGCAACGGTATGGTGTCGATACCAAAGGAGATTGAAGCGGCCGCAAACCTGTATCTCGTCAGGATTAAAACCATGGAGTAAGCGGATGGATGGCGATTGAACGGTCAGGGGGTATCCGGCCAGGCAATCCGGGAAGACCGTGGCGCGATGGGTGAATGATAATCAATCGCGTTGAGCGGCTTTTAAAATCCGGCATTTCCTTCCATATGCCGCATACAACGAGTGAAAATAATCCCGTATCTCGGCGTCGGCGCAATGAAACCCCGGCGTTTTTTCAGGGAACAGCTCCTTGACCGAGGTCTCTCCCAGTTTCCGGTACGATTCAAACTGCGCCTCGTCGAAAAACTGGTCAATGGTCGACTGGTCGGGGAAATGCGGATACTGGCGCTGGTAACTGAGGATGTCTTCAGGCTCTTTACCGGTCAGGGCGGTCTGGATATAGACCAGATATCCGTGTCCGTCGTTTCCCGGGTAGATGATTTTTCCAACGGCGTGCCGCAGCGGAAAGAATCCGGTGTCGCGATCGGGCCGCAGGCCGGTCATGTCATTTCAATGTCAACGCCGAAGTCGATTCGTATCCGGCGCAGGGATTCGGCAAGGTCCTTATACTGAAAACCGGGATCTTCCCCGGCGTCCGAGAGGATGATGTACCTGCACCGGCGCTGAATAAGGGGATAAAGCCCGCTGTTTTCAAGATGTCCGCCGTCGGAAACGTTCAGGTGCCACGCTTTTTCGCTGCCCCGGTTGAACAGCTCCTTGAAGAAATAGTAGGGGCGGAACATCAGCCGGTCCTTGATGGCGCTGTTATTTGGATTGGGAATCCAGCGGTTGAGCCGGATATTCAGAAGCGTCAGGAAGAAGCAGAGCACCGGGCTCGAATATTTTCCCATTTGTGACGCAACGGCAGCGCCCGAAACGGCCATGGCGGTGGTCAGGGTATAGTTGCCGTTGAAATACTCCTTCGTTTTTTTATACCCGGTTGATTCAGCGCCGCAATACGATTGGGAGAAGGTGAAAAAGTCGCCTTTTCTTCCGCGGACATCAAGCCGTTTTGTGGAAGGGATATTCAGGGTGCACATGATGAGCTGATAGGGGCCGTTGTTATGCGCATGCAGTTCCCTCAGTTTGATCCGGTCATTGGGGACCAGCTTGGCCTCATCATCCTTTTTGATGATGAATGTTTTGCTCAACCGGTCCCGGTAAAAGCCGTGGATGGAGATCCGGTTGGTTTTAATGAAAGAGCTGGCAAGCAGCGCCGCGCCGGCGACGACCAGGAGCGCGCCCCAGTGCCGGTCGAAGAAATCTGCCTTTGCGAAAATATAAAGCAGGAGGGAAAACAGCAGGGGAAGTATGAGGATCAGTGAGGCGCGGAACAGGAGCGAGACGAATTTCCGGAGGTTCTTGTCCTGCAGTTTTAAAAGGCCCGACAGCAGTCCGAGAAAGCTGCCGGCGGTCAGGCCTGACCACAGAACCCGCGCCTGCGCCTGAAAGCGCGGGATTTCCTCGGCGATAACGATCAAAACGGCGAGGGCTCCGAACGCAAGAAACAGAACGGTGGCGAAACCGACGATTCCATCGAACGTCTCCCGTACCGCTAATTTTTTTTCACGTAGCAGGGAAAGCACGCCGCGGACAAGGACGGCAAGTGCGAAGAGCGACCCGGCGGCTGCCAGAAAAAGCATCTTGAAAGGGATATCCTCCTGTCTCGCCGCGGCATGGATGCCCAGCGCCAGAATGATCCCGATTGACAATGGCGTTAGACTGGAGAGGACCAGGCCGGTAAGATAGTGCCCGATCATGATGAGGTAGCTCATGAAGCCGTCGGGGATCAGGTACTGCGCGTTCCGGCGGAGGTGTTTTACCTCGTCGCGCTCGTTCCCGTTTTCCGCCCGGTTAAAATAGAACGGGAACGGTTCGCCCCATACGACGCTCGCCTTTTTATTCGTTAATAACGAGCTCAGGCACGATCCGATGTATCCGCCGCCGGAGACCGTGGAAAGGTAATCCGCCAGCCGGAGTATATTCCGTTTTGCCAATGCCTGCAGCACGCCGAAGTTAAAGATGGCGGATCTGATGCCGCCGCCGGAAAACGCCAGGCCGAAAAGCCCGGCATTTACGTCAGGGTTTCTTCCCCCGTTGAGGATATCCGCTTCCGGCGTGGCGGCCTGTCCTATATTTTTGCGGCGCTCATTGATCAGCGCAATCTCTTCCTTAAAGACCTCGTTGAAGCGAACGGTATTCATGGGACGCACTCCTTTACCGGCGGTATGCCTACGCCGTCAACACCCGCGCAAGCAGATCCGCGATTTCATCATTGCGATAGGGTTTGCTGATGCTTGCGGCAAAGCCGGCTCCCGCGGGATCGGCCATGACCGGATCGTCGGCATAGCCGCTTGAGGCGATCAGCTTTGCCGAGGGATCGAGTTTACGCAGCTTTTCGGCAGCCTCCTTGCCTCCCATGCCGCCGGGGATGGTCAGGTCGAGGATCACCACCTTGAACGGTTTGCCCCTGTCCCTGGCATCAGTAAAAATCCTGATCGTCTCCGCTCCGTCCTTTGAGGTGGAAACGGAATATCCGAGGGAGGAGAGCAGCGACGAGGCGTAATCACGCATATACGGTTCATCGTCCATGACCAGGACTTTGCCCGTTCCTTTTTTCAGCGGCATGGATTTTCTGCCGCTTGACTCCGGCTGTTCCGTTGAGGCAGGAAGGTAGATGATAAAGGAGGTGCCTTTCCCCGGCGTCGATTCCACGTCGATATGGCCGTTATGGCGTTTGATGATCGACCAGCTGGTGGCCAGCCCGAGGCCGCTGCCCGTCTGTTTGGTGGAAAAAAACGGATCGAATATTTTCTGAAGAAATTCCTGCGGTATGCCGATGCCCTCGTCGCGTATGATGATTTTTACGTACGCTCCTGGCTGCAGGCGGGTGACGGAGATCGGTTCAATCGTGCAGTTTTCGGCGTTGATATGGATCCGGCCGCCCTCTGACATCGCCTGCTTGGCATTGATGACCATGTTTTCGATCACCTGTTCGATCTGGTGCGGATCGTATTCGCAGGTCAGCAGGTCATCAGGAATGGTGATGGCTGCGTTGATATTGGAGCCGGTAAGGGCGAATGAAACGGTCTCCCGCACGGTTTTTCCGATGTCTCCCGGTTTTCGCGCCGGGGCGCCGCCTTTGGAAAAGGTGAGAAGCTGTTGCGTCAGGTCCTTTGCCCTTTCGAAAACGCCCATGGCCCTGGCCAGAAACCCGGTGGCATTTTTTATGTTTCCGGATTTCGCTTCGCCGAGCGCCAGATCGATGTTGCCGAAGATTCCGGCAAGGAGGTTGTTGAAATCGTGCGCAATGCCGCCGGCAAGATGGCCGAGCGATTCGAGTTTCTCCGCCTTCATCATGTTCACTTCGGCCAGTTTGAGGTGGGAGATGTCGCGGACAAAGCAGTGAACGATGCCGTTGCCCTCACGCGAAACGATTCGCGCGCTGACATTGATGTCAATGACCGAACCGTCCTTGCGCCTATGTTTGCCGTCGAAAACAAGGGTGCCGCTCGCCAGCAATTTTTTCATGCGCGCCGGCATGAGATGCGATTCGGCGGCGCTGTCGATTTTTTTAAGACGTGCACCGATGATTTCGTCGCGGGAGTAACCGACCATCCTGCAGGCGTTTTCATTGCAATCCACGAAGGTTCCGTCGAAATCGTGGATGTAAAAGGCGTCGTTGATATGGTCAACAATGGTTCGATATCGTGTTTCGCTTTCGCGCAGGGATTTTTCCACCGCGATACGATCGGTGATGTCACGCGCCACGGCGTAAATAAGCTTTCCTTTGGGAATGGAACGCCACTCGATCCAGCGCCAGGAGCCGTTTATATGACGGTAGCGGTTGGTAAAGTTGAGCACGATCTTCTGCGAAGACAACTGCGACATGGCGCCGAGCGTTCCTTCCAGGTCGTCGGGATGGACCAAGTCAAGGAACCGTTTCCCTACAAGCTCGGCAAGATCGTATCCGAGCGTCTCTTTCCACTGCGGATTCAGCCGCCTGAAATAACCGTCGGTGTCGGCAATGCAGAGAAGGTCGAGACTTGAGGTAAAATACTGGTCAAGCTCCTCGGTTTTATTGCGCAGGTTTTCCTCGCTACGACGCCGTTCGGTGGAAATGGCCGCGACGGTGATTCCGGAAGAGGTTAGTATAATAAGGAAAAACTGCAGTGACAGATTGGGGTCCATACCGGCCGGATACTTCTGGGCGAAATTTGACAGTCCGTGTGACAGCGCCCAGGCGGCAAAAAAGCAGAGGATGCAGTGTATCAGGAATACCGAGGTTATTTTAAAACGGAGCGCTGCCCAGAGCAATAGCGGCCAGAAAAGATAATCGAATAATACCATATCGTTTGGTGTGTTGATAAATATAAGCCAGAGGGAAAAGAGGAATACGAGGCACCATGCCACTTTCTCCGCAACCAGTTTCAAGGGAGAAAGCGGGAAAAGGGAACGGAGGGAATATGCCCGCCGGTTACGGAAAACGCTGAGCGCAAGCGGGGTGATGATCAGAACGCTGAGGGCGTCGCTGCTCCACCAGTTGAGCCATAATGTGAGCAACCCTTCATGGCTGCCGGGAGCGGATGATAACGTCAAAGCGCCTATCGTGGCGCCGATGCACGGACTCAGCAGCGCCGAAACCAGGATGAACACGACGATATCCCTGACCGTATCCATTGACGGTACGGCACCGAGAATCCTCCGCAGCAGGTATGCGCTGCACAGCGCTTCGAGGGTATTACCGAGCGAAAAGAGCAGGCTGACCTGAAGCATTTTACCGGTGGTGAAATTGAATACCAGGTTCCCGCACATTGCCGCAATTAAAAAAAGCGGCCATTGCCGCATCCGGGCATGCAGCAGCACGGCAAGGAACAGCCCGCCGGGCAACCAGAACGGGGTAAAAAGGTCGGGTTTGACGGAAAGCAGGGCGCCCAGGTGGGCGGTGAGGAAAAAGGCTATGCCGAACAAAGAGGCATACCCGACGCCTGCCACGAATCCTGCGCTCTGCCGATGTGCTGAATCCGGCATCGGTACGGTCCTTACGAAGAGGAGAATGCGGTCAGGTCACAGTGTTTACAAACATATCGCGTGTGCCACCAAAGCCCCATGCCGTGCACCCGGCGCAACGACAAGAGCGATTCTTCGTAAAAAATATTTTTTCCATGAACGTGCCCAACCTGGAAAAAAAAGAGCGCAGGGATACTCTGTGCTCCGGTTCTTTACCGGAAAAAGGAAAGATTATTCACCATCAATGGTAATGCTAAAGGCTGACAATACGGTATCGATGTTATTCGCGATTCCGTACAGGCCCCGCGTATCTCCGGCAAAGAGCAGCCCGACCGGCTCGCGATCGGGGTCGGTGACCAGAAGCGAGCCGGAGTCGCCCGCAAGGATGAAGCCACCCTTGCGCGAGGCTGACCGGACGACGATCTGGTTGATAAAGCGTGCCGTGCCGCCGGTATAGGTGACGTTTACGACGAAATCAACGCCATCGATGGTTCCCCTGGTAAGAGAGGTGGTTCTTCCGTATTTCTGGACCT
>JAFGOU010000065.1 GCA_016926315.1 Chitinispirillaceae bacterium | reverse complement strand
CGGCACCAGTATCAATACGGGACAAAACAGACGTTGACGACCTTCTCGGCACAGTTCGGATACTTCTGCTCCCGCCTGTTCGTCGAACAGTGGATTCCGTTTCTCCTGTTGGCGGCAGTCGCGGGACTGGTCGTTCTCCTCAGGAAGAACCCGCGGGCATTCATATTCATGATCACGCTTGTTTTCTTTACCATGCCCGTTACCACATGGATGACCAATTTCGACATTTCCAATCCGGCGGCTACCGAGGAGAACGGCGCGTTAGTGTCGGTGTTCTATATTCCCGGATATCTTGCCGCGGCAATGCTGATCGGTATCGGGGTCTTCTGGCCGCTCTCTCTGGTAGCATGGAAAAACAGGATTGCATGGTTGGCACTCTACTGCTGCATGCCGGCCGGCATGATCGTTCAAGCGGCTGCGGCAATGCCGAAAATATCGATGCGTCATTATACTTTCGCGCGTGACTACTGCGACAACGTGGCGGCCGCCATCCCGGAGAACGCTCTCTATATGGTGAACTGGGACCCGTTTTGTTTTCCGCTCATGTATTATCAGTTCGTCGAGAAAAAACGTCACGACCTGATCGTCATCGATCAGCAGTTGCTGCGCAGGAGTTGGTACGTCAGGTGGCTGCAGCGGTATTACCCGGAATATACAAAGCAATCGAAGTACGCTATTGATGCATTTCTCCGGACAGTCTCCCCGTTCGAAGAGAAAAAAAAGTACGACGGCAACAAGATTCAGGCCTGTTACATCGGCATGATCAATGCCATGATCGACGCGAACCTGCGATCGGGAAAAGGGGTTTACTTTACCTTCACGCCGGAACCGGCAATCATGCGCAACTACCACCTTGAACCACAGTTCGTTGCTTACAAATACACCAGAGACCCTATCGATCGGACGATCACCGACGCGGAGCTTCATTTCTCGACGTTTATCGACAGCACTGTATTCCGCGACCGTATGGCCGAATATATCCGGTCATACTACGGTAATCTCCTCGGTATGCGCGGATTGCAGTTCGAGTCGATCGGCGAACAGGAGAAAGCGCTCTATTGCCTGAGGAGATCGCTGCCGTTTTTCAACAAAGGTACGCCGCAGCGGCTCTATCTTGAAAGGAAGCTGATGGGGAGGTAAAGAGGATGAAGAGCGTGAATGGCAGAGCGGCCCTTTTTTGTCGTTGGATTGTCAGGTGCATGTCAACCGGTTTCGACGTGGAAATCAAATGCTCCGTTTTTTCCTCGGCCGATTCCCATAAATGTTCCATCCGATCGCTCCGAGCGCGGCGAGCAGCGAGATGAGTGACAGCGCCAGCCCTTTTTTAAACGAGTCATCGTCGTATTTGCAAACAACCGTATGCTTCCCAGCGGGAACGGCGATCGCCCGAAGGGCATAGTCCGCGCGCAGTACTTTCGCTTTTTTACCGTCGATCGTCGCCTTCCAGGCGGGATAGCAGACTTCGCTCAACACAAGAAGCGCTGGCCGGTCAATTGAAACCTCGGTGACCAGCCGGTTAAGGCCCCAGGAGGTGATGCGGGCCGACGATGCGCCTGCCTGGTGAAATCCCGGTTCCACGAAAGCGGGTTTTTCCTCAAGGATCACCTCATTGACATAATCGAACTCCGGATCGTTGAATGCGGGAAGGATTTTTTTTTCGTCGGTGATTATGCGATAGGAAGGCACCATCCGCGCCCTGGGAAGATAGGTCGGATGGGGCACGATGTCGACCGAGCGCGACTGCTCGTCCACTTTGATTTTATATTTGACGTTCAAAATATCGAGCGTCCAGTCTTTGCGGTCCATAAGCTGCCGTTTAAGGCGAAGCGGATTGTATCCTTCCATCAGACAAATGGAGTGGACCGTCCCTTCATTGCGGCGGAAAATCATGTAGGGGCCGCCGATCTCGTCGCTGCCGGGGATCGATCCGCGGGAGTTGATCCGGAAATATTCCCGTTTATTTTCCTCCTGTATGGAACGGATCAGGCGGTTCGTTTCATAGATGGTGCGAGGATTGGTTTTATCCGCGGCGAATCCGTATCCGAACAGAAGGAGGTCGATACCCACAAGTAAGGGGAGGATAAATGATACAACGCGAAGCGGCAACAGATGAAAAAGTCCTGCCGCCACGATGCCGATGCCGGCAAGGGCGAACAGGGTGAATATCCCTATCTGCCCGGCGGCAAACGGATAGATCATTTCCGAAACATACGACTCGATCTGTGCGGCGTCGGTTCCGAGCATGCCGCTTTGCAGAATGAAATTCAGCAGTAACGGTTTGAAGGCCCCCTCCGAAAATACGGCCGCGGCCAGCAGGAGCATTCCGGCGCATGTTCCCAGAGCGATTGCCCATCGCCGTTTTTTTTGAGGGGTTAGCTCCGCACCTTGAGAAAACAACCAATCGGCACCGAACGCGGCGAGCAGCGACATGGCAAGCGTAAAGATAACCCCTATCCTCGCCGGATTGCGGAACATCCTGAATCCGGGCAGGAAAGAGTAGGCCAGCCTGAAAAACGGCGCCGCGTCACCCATCGCGATAAGAAAGGAGCCAAACGCAATAATACCCAGGAAGGCCACCGGAGGCGACCTTGAAAAAGCGAGCGCGAAACCCGCCAGAAGCAGTGGCAGCACCCCGAGATAGAGCGCGGTTTCCCAATAGTAATGAGCACCCGGATCGATGTCTTTTTCGGAAATGCCCCAATACACCGGCGCCTTTTCGCGGAAAGCGTTCGGCATGCTGAAGAAATTGGGAGCGAGCAGGGTGATGAACCGGTAGGGCCTGAACGAGCCCTGTGCCGTCTTGTCGAACTCCATCTCCGGGCGAACCGATTCCCTGCTCAGCCGGGAAGTCGGGAGCAACTGGATTGAAGAGAGCCCGGCGCCGAGCGAGACGGCGAGAAGAAAAATCGCCACGGGAACCGCGGCCTGTTTCGGTGTCGTCCCCCCTCTGATCTTTTTGTAAAGATGAAAGAGAAGGAAGGCGCCGAGCAGGTAATGAAGGTACACATACATCTGCGGATGTCCGGCGAATGCCGCGAAACAGAGTGTAAACGAGGTCGCGATCGCATATATAACGCTCGATCGATCGAGTGCGCGCCGCAACAGGAGCACCGACCCCACGAACCACGGCAGCGCATGGATCATTGTTATATGAAAAATATGGGTTGTGGTAAATCCTCCCAGCATGAAGACAAATCCCGCAAGGAGCGAAGCGGTCCTGCCGCGTTTGAAATCACGTGCCAGCAGATAGGTGAAGAAACCGGCAAGCATGACGTGAAAGACGATCTGATACTCGAACAACACCGGACTCAAACCGTTCGCCCCGCCGAAAGGCACTAAAAGCAGATTGAGCGGATAGAGCACCGCCGACTGGATATCGGCGAAAAAGGGCATTCCCGAGAAGCTGTAAGGATTCCAGAACGGAAACGTCAGGTGACGCAGCGCCCGGGTTGCGAAAACCCGGTAGGGAAAATACTGCTCGATGAAATCATTCCAGATCGTTCCCTTGAGAGCGATAACAGGCCAGTAAAAAATGAGCGCGGCGATAATGAGAGCGGCGATCACGGCTCTCTCCTCAACCGGAAAGGGAATTTTAAAAGGTCGCGGGGGTGGAGAAGGGGAGGGCTGCTTTATTTTTTTCCGTTTTTTCATCCTTGCTCCGGATTGACGGAATCTCCATTCTCAAGCGGTCTTTCAATAACCGTCTTTTTCTTAATGTCGCCGATCAGGCTCTGCAAGATCAGGATAGCCATGCCGAAGCAGACGTACGCGTCGGCGAGATTGTACAGAAAAGGCCAGTCAAGAATCGTTCCGAGGTGCATATGGATGAAATCCACGACATGCCCGAACCGGAGAGAATCGATCACATTGCCGATCGCTCCCGCTAGAATGAGCAGAAACGGGAGATGAAATAACAGTTCCTTTTTCAGGTTCATCAACAGGTAGACCGATAGGCCGATGCTGAGCAGTATCCGTACGACAAGAAGTACGTTGCTGCTGAACCTGTTGCCGCTCCTGTTGTTGATGCCGAAAACCATGCCGTGATTTTCCGTGTACCCCAGTTCGAGCGCATGCTTCAGGACAACCTTGACAGGTCGATTTTTCAGATTCTGTGAAGCCCAGTGCTTTGAAAGCTGATCGGTGGCGATTCCGG
>JAFGOU010000064.1 GCA_016926315.1 Chitinispirillaceae bacterium | reverse complement strand
TGAAGGCCAAAGCGGCGATCCGGTCGACAGCGTGCTTACGGCTGCCATAGCCATGCTTCACGGCCGGGCCACCGGGAAAGAGAAACACAAGGCGTATTACGGTCCCGAAATTCACAACGAGCGGCAGATGCTTTATACGAGCGGTGGATGGATTGCTGCGGGGCTTATCTGGGGACTGGTTAATTACGGTCTCGGCAGGAAGGATGGGACGCTGGCGTTTGAGAAACGGAGCGAACCGTTGACCGGCCTGCCGTCGTCGGCCGACCAGATACCGATGTTTGCCCGTCCGGCAGCGCTTGCCAACGCCTATGTGGCGGCCTCTGACGATGCGTACGGTGTGTTGTATAATCCTGCCGGTATGGCGTGGGTCCGCGGTCCGGAGGCGATTGTCGGGTACCAGTACCGGTTCGGGCTCGATAATGCTGCCGCCTCATACGTGAACAAGGCGACCAGAGAGATCGGTTTCGGCCAGGCATTGCTTTACAGCGGCGACCGAGAGGGCATGCTGACCGAGATGTACTTTGTTTCGGCGTTCGCGTATAAGCTGAACCGGCTGTTTTCCTTTGTCCGGCCGGTGTCTCTCGGCGTCAACCTGAAGATCGCAAGCAACATGGTGCGGGGGAAGGGTGACTATTCGGTGAGCGGCGCCTCATTCGGCGCGGGCATGGACCTTGGACTGCTTGCGGAACTGTCCGAGCAGATCCGTTATGGGCTGCTCCTTCGTGACGTGCCGGTGATCAACCACTGGAAGAACAACTCGACCGGCGACCGGTATTATGAAATGCTTGCCACCACGCTTCATATGGGCGGGACCTACCAGGCCGGATATACCACGTTTCTTATTTGTGAAGGACAGATCCCGGTCGCGGCGGAACAGGCATGGAAGATGTCGGGGGGGATCGAACAGGAGCTGTTCCGCGTCATTTTCACCCGTGTCGGCCTTCAGAAGGAGATACAGTCTTCGTCGAGCATTCCCACGGACTGGAAGCTCACCTGGGGGTTCGGGGTCAAGGCGAAGAAGGTGAGTTTCGACGCGTCGCACGAGTACAACACCTTCGGCATGTTCGACGTGTTGAATATTTCGTTCAAGGTGGGGTTTTAAAACGGGCAGCGGAGGGGTTGTCCGGAACATCGGGCGATTCTTGAAGAATACGCTGCCCGCTTCACGTTTCGAGTTTCCAATTGAGTGATAAGGGGTCGTATTACAGGTCGATAATAAGCAGTGTGATGTCGTCCTCCACCGGCGCGTCCGGGCCGCAGAACCTTTTCTGGTCCGAAAGGATCGTTTCGATTGCCTGCCGCGGGGACTGGGAGAGCGTCTCAACCGCCACCTCCTGCAGCCGTGTTGCGCCGTACATCTCATCACTGACGCCTTTCGCTTCAATCAAGCCGTCGGTATACAGCAGGAGACGGTGTACGCCGTGCTCATAGGGCAGCGTACTTTCATTTAGCATCATATCGGGAAACACGCCGAGGAACAATCCGTCGGCCTTGATGAGACGGCAGGAGGAGTCGCTCCGGTTGAGCACAAGGATCGGGCAGTGGCCGCCCGAGGTATAACGGATCGTGTGGTCGTTGGTGTTGATGATCGCGTAGAAAATCGTCACGAAGTTGTCGGTTTTTACGTCATTTAAAAAGGATCGATTGATTCGTTCCAGCGTTTTTTGCGGGGACGGTTCATCCGCAGCAAAGGTTTTAAGGAGCATTTTGACCATGGCCATGATCAGCGCGGACGCGATGCCGTGGCCCGATACGTCGGCTACAATACAGCTGTAGATGCCGGGTTTGGTCTCGAAGAGATCGTAATAGTCGCCGCCGACCGCATCGGCCGAGAGATACCGGGCGCCGACGGGAAAGGACGCCGTGTCCTCGATGTCCTGCGGCAGCAGGCCGAGCTGGATGCCGCGCGCATGTTCAAGGTCCGCCCTGATGCGGGACTGTGCAATCTGGAGGTCATGATTGACCACCTTCAGTTTGGTGTTCGTCTGCTGAAGGTTGTTGTTGGCGGTATCGAGGTCGTTCAATATGGTAAAATTTTCAATGAGGATGCCCGCAAGATTGACTATCGCGGTAAGCGTCGTGATATCGTCGCTGGTCACCGGTTTGCCGCTCCGGTTGCGGTCGACCCAGAAGACGCCGGTTCCTTTGAAGCAGGGACATGCCACGCACGCCTTCCTTTTTTCGTCTTCAGTGGTTGAATTGGTTAGAAGTCCCGCGCCGATGATGCTCCAGCAGTAGGGGTTGAAACCACTGTGGGACGGACAGCCGGTCTGGGTGCATGATTTCATTTCCCAGCACCGTTTCGCTACCCGGCTTATTAGCGGTATGACGACATAGGAAAGGGAGCCCAGTTTAAAAAAAAAGACATCGTTCCCGGTATCGGGTTTTTCGACGATGATATGCCGGTTGAGAAAAATCGCATCGGTGATTTCACCGCCCTCAAACCCGAGCGGAATGGTGAGATAGTCATAGCCGACCCCTTCAATTCCGGTCCAGGAGTGGGGCCGGAGCAGAAATTTTTTCCGGTCGATATCAAAGAGGATCGCCCGGTCGAAGCCGGCGATCTCCTGGAGCGCCAGCAGAACGGTCTTGGTAATCCCGCTCAGGTCGCTGCAGGAATGGAGAACCCGGGTCAGCTCGTTGATGAGGGAGGTATTCATGAGCTGCGCTTTCAGAAGGTCGTTCTGTTCGCGCAACTCGTCATTGATCGTCGTCAGATCAGGGGGAGGTTGGCCGTTCGGTACGTGCATGCGGGAAAAGCCCTTCTGGCCACAGATAGAGTGATCGGGTTTACGCCTGTCGATGTATCAAATTGTACATTGTTTGACCGGATATTTCCACCAGTAGCTGGCAAAGAGGCCATTTCATCTGACTCCTTTCCTTGGTACCGTCCGGTTTTGTATATTTTGTAGGTTTTGAATCGGTAAAATGAAAATTTATTTCGCGGTAAGGAGGTTGTTCGTGCAGATCAAATACAGCAAGCAGAAACAGGAATTGCGAGACGATCCGGTTATCGATTTTTTACTGGAGGCAAAGCAGTTTTTTGTAAAGAACGTCAATACGATTGTCGGGGCCGGCATCGTGATCGTGTTCGCGGCGGGGTTCTTTGGTATTTACCAGCAGATGCACCGGTCAGGCGAAACCAAGGCTGAAGAGATGTTCGGCAGGGCGATGATTGAATATACCAACCGTAATATCGAAAAAGCCGTCGAACAATTCAGAAACGTCGCTGATAACCATCGGTCAACGCCTCAGGGGTTTGCCAGCGCCCAGATGCTGGGGAGTATTTTCCTTTCAATGCAGCGTCATGACGACGCGATCAAATGGTTCGAGATCGCATCCACGGCGAAACAAGAGCTCGGGTTTGTCGGGGGAGAGGCGTTAGTCGGCTTGGCGACCTGTTACGAAGCAAAGGGTGACCTGTCACGCGCTATCGAATATCTTGAAAAGGCGATCCGGGACGACCGGATCCGCTACCGTCACGGTGCCGTCCGGTGGCAGACCGCACTCCTGTATCAAAAAAACAACAACACGGCAAGGGCTATGACTCTCTGCCGGGAAATCATGTCCGACACAACGGCAAC
>JAFGOU010000063.1 GCA_016926315.1 Chitinispirillaceae bacterium | reverse complement strand
GACCTGCTTGAGCCCCCCGTACCGGGAACCAATTCCGGCGGCGAGAATGACGAGCGTCGGTTTCATATCGTCAGAAATCTCCTTTGATCGCTAGTATCCGGCTCCGCTGGGTTCGGCGGTTAAAATAAATTCAGCCGCGCTGTTTATCAGGGGTCTCATAATGGAACACCCTGCCGGCGGGGCAAGAGGTCATTTCGACGAGCGCAGCGAAAAAAAATCTGAACCTGAAAAATGGATTTCTCTCCCGCACCAGATACTATACAACCCCCGGTGCGATAACGTATACTCATCATGAAGGCTGTTTCACAAACGCATCTGTTTCATGGACGCACCAGAATGGGGAGGTTCTGTGCGGACGATCTATCATCCGGCATTGCTGACCGTGCTGACCACGGCCCTGCTGACCACCGCTGACGTCCGTTTCCTCAGCGAAACCATCGCCATAACTATCCTGCCCCCGGACACGCTCATCGTTCACGGAGAGTACTGCTTCACCACAGAGGATTCAGCCACCATTCCCTACTCCCTGTATTACCCGTTTCCCGTGGACAGCGTCAGCTCGTTCCCGTTTTTTATCAGCGTGGTAGATAAAAAAAGTGCTTCCATCATCAAATACAACGATAACCCGCAGGGGATTCTTTTCAATTTTCCGGTGACAGGAGGCGATACCGCCATCATTACGGTCACCTACAAACAAAGGGTCAAACAGCAGACCGGCCGCTACATTCTTACCACCACCGCCAACTGGGGAGAACCGCTTGAACAGGGCCGCTATTCGGTGAGAATCCCTTCCCGCTGCACCCTGTCCCATTTGTCGTACGTGTGCGACAGCGTCGAGCGGAAAAAAAATCATCTGGTGTACCGGTTCGAAAAAACCGATTTTATGCCTGTGCGCGACCTGACGTTCATCTGGGCGGCGGCTGCCGTGCGCCGTACGGAGAGGGTCGTCAAAGAAGACGGGTTACCCTCTCGTCAAGCGCCTTCTGGTCGGTAGCGAACGAGCGCAACGCGCTGACGTTCATGAGCGCGTCCAGACCGATTTTCCCGGCGGCCAGCTTTTCCTTCCAGGTTGCATACACCGGTATTTTACCGTCTTTGGTAACGGTTGCCAGCTCTTCGGGCGACCAGTGCGGAAAAAAGTCGCCGAAGCCGCCTTCCTCGAAATGGCGCTGCACCGCATCGGGTGTCAGGTCAGCAGCGTTTTCCGCCGCCAGTGACTGAGCGCACCGTGCAAATGGCTCGGGAAGGTCCCACAGGGTCGCGCCGTTGAAATCGGCAAGCGCGATCCCCGGCGCAAACACCAGAGGGAGTTCCGCGGCCGCCCCGGGGCCGGCAAAGGCCGGCTGCGCATCATGGAACCGGGCCGCTGCCTTTGGCGGCATGGTCAGCACGTCGGTGCCCGCCACCGCGGCGACCTGTTCGCCGTTGCGGATACTGGCGCCGATCAGGCGCGACGGTGACAGCCCATTTCCCCGCAGCGATCCGATCAGTGACAATGTGGCCAGCGTCGCTTTTTCCCCGATGTTTTTCCCGTCGCCGAGCGCATTGTCGGCAACGAACGCGTTGAGCCGCCCCATGAAAACGTTGACAAACGCCGGCTTCGAGAAAAGCGCGGCAACATAGTTCTGGCGTGCGGAAAACCCGATGGTAAAATTCACCCTGATGCCCTGGTCGCTCAAGCGGCGCACCGCAATGATCGCGGCCGGCGTCAAAGGGAGCTTGACGATGAACCGCCGCGGGTCAATGGCATGAAACCGCTGCGCGCAGGCGATCGACCCGTCGATGTCGTGCGCGAAATCGGTATGCAGCTCCACGCTGACGTCGCAGCCGAACCGCTGCGTCAACCGGAGCGCATGGACCGCGTTGAGGACAAACCCGATCTCCCTGACCAGCGTGGAGCGGTCAAGCGACGGGGCGCTGCTTTTAATCACCGACGCGGCCTCGGCGATGAGCCGGTCGTAAATACCCTTCTGCACCTCGCTGTTTAAAAGCGTATTGTTGGTGGTGAGCGCTGAAAAGGAGCTGTTCCAGAGCGCGGCCGCCGCGTCTATATCGCCGGTATCGAGCCAGAGGACCGACCCCAGCCTTGTCATGCGCTCCCAGAGCGGGTCACTGGGCGCGGGCTGCGGGGTTTCCCGGAAATGGTTACGGCAGTATTCGATGATAAAACGGCTGATCGTGTCTTCAAGCATCTCGTTTTTCTCCATGGTACCCCCCCCCTTCGTTATCCAGCCGCTGCCCGGCCGTCAATCACCCCGCGACCACAAGAAACAGCGCCAGGCCCACGAGCACGACCCCCATGACCGTTTTCAGAATCGGCAGGTTTTTCTGGGTCGTTCTGGACAAATCATCCCAGCGCAGGCCGAAATAGGCCAGGATCATAATAATGAGCAACGGCAGGACAAAAAGAAAATTATATAAAAGCAGGTAGAGCCAGCCGGTCAGCTTCAACCCCTCGGCCCTTGTCATCAGGATAATCGTCGGCAGATATACCTGGCCGGTGCAGACCGCTTCAAGCACGGTGACGAAAAAACCGGTAATCGCCGTGCCCAGAATCAGGTTTCTCCGCGACAGGTTGCCGGAGATGGTCTTGTGTATCCTGGTCTTGAGCGCGGCAGGGAGCTGGAGCTTGATGTCCTTGACCTTGCCGGTCGCGGCAAAAACGATCGCATCGCGAAAACAGAGGGCCGCCACCGCAAGGGCGAACACCACGGCGAACCAGCGCAGGCCCGTGGCGATCCAGTGATAGGACTGTAAAAGCGACAACGCCTTGAACGCGCCGATCCCGAGCAGGAGGTAGGTAATGAATACCGCCGCGGAAAAGGTCATTCCTATGGCGAGAATCTCCCCTTTTTTCCGTTTCTGCACGGCGAGAAAGGAGATGAGAAAAATCATGGTGGCGATGGCGCACGGGTTGACCCCGTCCACCAGCCCGGCCAGGACGATCTGGAGAAAGGTGAACTTCTGAAACCGCTCCTTGAGGGTTTCCACGAATTTCTCCTTATCGACAACGACCTCCCGGGAAACCCATTTTTCCGGATGCGCGAGATACTCCTCGATCATGGCCCTGCCATGTTTGAGGATCGCTTCATACCCGAGAAGGAACGTGTCGGATAGGAACAGCTCCTGCGGAGAAGACGCCTTTACCCCGTGCAACTCCTCCAGTTTGATCGCCAGATGAAACCCTGAGTCGGTATCGGTATCATACAGCCGCACATCGAGCTTGTCCTGGTACTTACTCGCAAGCGGCTTGAGCAGGGTTGTCTTTATCTCCGCGCATTCGCCGCAGGTGCTGGAACCGAAAAAATGGACGGTAAGTTTCGAAGGAAGATCGGCAAAAGTCGTCTGGGCAAAAACCGACAAAAACGTAATAAGCAGGAATTTTTTCATAGAGATTAAGAAATACGTTTTGCGGGCGGGCTTGTGCAATTATTACTCCGGCAATT
>JAFGOU010000062.1 GCA_016926315.1 Chitinispirillaceae bacterium | reverse complement strand
TCGCGATCGTCGGCCCGTCGGGATCCGGAAAAACGACGCTCATGAACATCATGGGGTGCCTCGACCACCCCACGAGCGGAACGGTCGAGGTCAACGGATACGAAATCCAGGGCGCAGGCGAAAAGGAGTTGACGCGCATCAGGCAGACTTCGATAGGTTTTATATTCCAGCAGTTTTTCCTGATTCCCACGCTCACCGTGCTCGAAAACGTGGAACTGCCTTCGCTCTTCGCCCATACCCAGATAAACGGGCTGGGCAGGGAGCTTCTGGAACGTGTCGGGCTTGGGCACCGCCTCAACCATCTGCCCAACCAGCTTTCGGGCGGGGAGATGCAGCGGGTCGCCATAGCCCGGAGCCTTGTCAATGCGCCGCCGATACTGCTTGCCGACGAACCCACGGGCAACCTCGACTCGCGCAACGCCGGCTCGATCGTAGCGCTTTTTGAAAAGCTCAATGCCGACGGCATCACGATCCTGGTCGTGACGCATAATCCCGATCTTGCCGAACGATGTAAAAGGAGGCTTCACATTGAAGACGGCATCATTAAAAACTGATCTGTTCATTATCATTTTGCTCTCTGCCGACGCCCGTATCGCACCGGCGGCGGGTTTCCTTTCCATCGACGCTGACGTGCGGTACGTCAACACCGATTTCAGCAGGGATGAGTTTGTCCTGAAAACGCTCGGCGTCGTCGCGCGAAAGGTAATCGCCGATGAAACCGCCGATCGCTGGGTATTGTACGGCCAGATCGAGTTCATGGAGAATTTCAACCATACCGACATCCATCAGATGTACCTGATGTTCAAGGGACCCATGGGCGCGTGGAACCTCTCCGCCGGCAGACTGCGCCTGCCGTACGGACTGCTCCCGGGATATGCCACGGACCATGCCGGTTATTCCGCGCTTGACCCGTATACGCTCGGCCGGGAAAGCGATAACGGTCTCATGGTGTCGGGGACGCTCGGCATGTTCGATTACGGTCTTGCGGCGACACGGGGGGCAGGGATCTTCGACGGTTTTCCACAGCAGGGTCTTTGTTCCGGAAGACTAGCCGTCACACCCGGTGTATCGGGAGATTTTTCAATAGGCATTTCCGGAGCAGCGGGAAGGATCGAGGCGTCGCATGACGGACAAATGAACATAAAACGGATAAGGATCGGCGCACTTGACATGATAGGGAACATTGGCAGGACCACTCTGCGTACCGAATTTTCAACCGGGAAACAGGGGGAGGCGGTCCAGACCGCCGGGTTTGCCGTGGCCGATTTTGCCGCGCTCCCGTGGCTCGAACTCAACGCCGCGGTGTCGGCGGTACGCGAGGCGGGCGTGTTCCACCATGCGTGGGGTTTTGCCGGTATGACTTTCAACACCACATATATTTTGTTAAAAGGAGGCTATAAATATGCTTTTTACGGACCAATCGACCACCAGATCACGCTTATGGCTTATAAGCAGTTCGCTTTTAATTACTAGCGCTATCGCGGTTTCGGCGCAGGACATCTATCTCTGCGTCTGGCGAAATCCTGAACGCACCATGACGAAAATATTCCCCGATGCGCGGGATTACAAGACGGTCAATCGCGCCATAACGCCGCAGGAACGCGCCTCGATCGAAGGAAAGCTCGGCTTTGCGCTACTCCCCGGCCAGCAGGACCAGTTTCAGTATTTCGAAATGGTCGGAGACGGGGGAAAAATCATCGGCACCATCATCGCGGTATCTCAGAAAGGGGAATACGGCGCGATAGAGTTTGTTTTCGGCATGGATTCTACCGGCGCGATCAAGGGGATTTATATCCAGCGGTCGCGGGAGCGGGACCAGGACTTCAAAAAGAAGGATTTCCTCGACCGGTTCATCGGTAAAAGGGTCGAAGATGCCGAAACACTGCTTCCGTCGATGCTCGAAACCGGGCATTCCCACGGATCGGCGGCGGTCATTCGCGGGTTGACAAAAGAGCTTGTGGCCTACCGGGTGCTGGTGGGGAAAAAATGACGCACCGGTACGCCGCGGCATCCCCTCACGGGAAAGAGGGTTTACCTACCCCCTTCTTTTCCCGAGCGACTCTTTAACCGTTCTGAGCAGTTCGACGGAACGATACGGCTTGGCGATCATCGCGGTAAAACCAAAGGATGCGGGATCGGACAGGATCGTGTTATCGGCATAACCGCTCGTGACGCAGGCGATCACGTCCGGATCCACCTTCATGATTTCCTCGATCGCCTTCTCGCCTCCCATGCCGCCCGGTACGGTAAGATCCAGGATGACAAGATCGAACGGCTTGCCTGATGTCATCGCAGAACGGTATTTCTCCGCCGCCTCCCTGCCGTCCGCGGCCGTAACGACGGAATACCCCGACGATGAAAGAATACTCGACGCCATCTCGCGGATGTTCGGCTCATCATCCATGACCAGTATGTTTTCCGTTCCTTTAAGCGACGCCGCGTCATGGTCATTGCCGTCCGGGGGAGCGGCTTCGCCCGATGCCGGGAGCCAGACGGTAAAGGTAGTACCGAAGCCGGGCGACGAATCCACCGAAATATGGCCGCCATGTTTTTTTATTATTGAATAGTAGATGGCGAGGCCCAGACCTGACCCCTGCTGTTTGGTCGTGAAAAACGGGTCGAAAATCCTGTCGATCACATTCTCCGGAATGCCTATGCCCTCGTCCTTGATGGCGATTGACACGTAGGGACCCTCGGGCAGGGGTATGCCGTCTTCGGCGGATATGATCCGGTTTTCACCGCTGATAAAAAGGCAGCCGCCATCAGGCATTGCCTGGCGTGCGTTGATCATGATGTTTGAAAAGACCTGAGAGACCTGGTGCTCGTCGGCATCCACAATGGCGAGTCCACCCGGGAGCGAAAACACGCACCGTACATTTGAACCGGAAAGCGAGAAGCCGCAGCATTCGTGCAGCAATTCCGGCAGCCTGATCGGATGTTTCATCGGCATGCCGCCCTTTGAAAAGGTGAGCAGCTGGCGAGACAGGTTTTTGGTGCGGTCAAACGCGAGGAATGCCTTGCACAGGTATTCGACCGCGGGGTCGCCGGGCTTCAGGGATTCACGCGCCAGATCCATGAAGCCGAACATACCGGCCAGGAGATTGTTGAAATCATGCGCGATACCGCCGGCCAGAACGCCAAGCGCGTCCATTTTCTGATTGCGGAGAAGTTCCTCTTCCATTTTTTTCTGGTTAGTAACATCAGTGAAGATCGTCGCGAACCCGTTTTTTCCCCATGGCGCTATGGAGATGTCGAAATGCTTGTTCATGGGAGGGAAATAGGTTTCGAGGTGCGAAGGCTCCCCGGTTATTCCGGGCATGCAGAATTCAAGCAGGTACGGCGGCTCGGGCGTGCCGTATACCTCGGTCGCCAGTCTGCCGCATGCGTCCTCGCGTTTGATCCCGAGGATTTCTTCGTACCGCCGGTTGCAATCAACGATGCGGTAATTGACCGGTCTTTCGTTTTCGTCGAGAATGATCTCGTGCAGCGCCACGCCTTCGGCCATATTGGAAAACAGCGAGGAGAGCCGCTCTTCGCCGTTTCGCAGATCCGTTTCCATCTTTTTACGTTCGGAAATGTCCTGGGAGAGTCCGAGCACCCCGATGATCGCGCCTGATTCCTCCCTGACCGGAGCAAGCCGTGCGTCTATCCAGCACATACCGCCCGGAAACGTCTCGATCATTTCGACGGCCAGGGGTTTGCCGGTCCTGATCACTCCATTGATGGCGGCAAGGTGCCGTGCAGCCACGGGTGCGGGATAGATATCCGAAAGGTTCTTTCCCACGATCCTGTCCGCGGGAGCATGAAACATTTTTGCGGCGGCGGAATTCACGTATAACACCGTTCCAGCCTGGTCGATCAGGTAGATCATTTCGGGCGACGATTCGGCAAGCGCGCGGTATTTCTCCTCGCTCCTGCGTAACTGCTCGTTCATGACGATCCGTTCAGTGATATCCCGGACGCTATGGACAATGCCGCTCAGGCCTCCTTCATTGTCAAGAATAGGGTCGGCGGAAATTTCGAACCAGCGACCATCGACGCGGAGTTCCATGACTTCGCGCCGAAGACTCTTCTTCATCCGCCCTACCGGGCACCCTTTCACCGGAGCGCTTGTGCCGTGGAC
>JAFGOU010000007.1 GCA_016926315.1 Chitinispirillaceae bacterium | reverse complement strand
GAGGCCTTGATGGTGAGCACGTCGGCGGTCTTGGGACTTTCCGGATTGAGGGAAAGGTAATTGTCGCACGCCTTGATGAGCAGTTCCGATGCCGGTGAGAGCGTGCCAAGGGACGCGTCGCCATGGGCCGAGGTCATGCGCGCCGCGTTGCGGGTTCCGGATGAATCGTTCCGGGCATCGCTCTGTTTTGGGGAAGCGGCGGTCATTCTGGAACGGGAGGGCGTGGTTGCGCATCCGGCAAACAGCGTCACCATGATGGCACCGGCGGAGAGGACCGCCAGGAGCGACCGCCCGATACCGTGGTATGTCCGAGGGATGCGGTACATAGGCGTGCGGCTCCGGGTGTTTCCCGGCTAGCGGCTTACCCCTTCCTTTTTAAGGTTGTTTTGTGACGCGACGATGGCGTTCCATGCGGCCGTTTCGCGCAATTTGCTGTCGGGATACCGTTTCGACACCGCGATATACTCCTCTGCGGCCTTAAGATAGTTCCCCAGGGAAAATTCTATTTCAGCCAGATTGTAATGGCACTCACTCGCGCGTGGTGATCTCGGGTATGCGCGGATGAACTCGGTATAGACGTCAAGCGCTCGAGTATATGCCGTGGTATCGTTCTTCTGGAGCGCGAGCTGATGAAAACTTATCGTCGCTTCATAAAGCTGTTTTTCGGCCAGGGAGTCGGCCAGGGCGATCGCCTCTGGGTCGCTCTGAGCTTTTGACCACGTGCTGCCTTTGTGGTATTTTTTCCAGAATTCGATTTTCAGGAGGGGTGCCTCTTCGGGCGTGACGTCACGTTCGAGCGTTGCCAAAAATTCATTTTCCACACCGGGCATGTTTCTGAATGCCGGGTTCATTTTCAGAAGGGTCCGGTAGGCTTTTTTCGATATGTCGTACCGGCCCTGGTCCTTATACACCTGGGCGAGACGGTGAAGTATCTGGCTGCCGCGGTCCGGATTGCCAAGCTTTTTTGCGAACATGGTCGCCCGCTCAAGCCCCTTCTCGCCGGTCATGTCGGCTTCACTGAAGGATATGGCGATATAGTCCATGGACTCCCTTTCGAGCAGGCCTTCGCCGCCATGGGCGGCCCCGAGTTCGGCAAGGGCGAGAAACGAGCTTATCGCCTTTTCCGGATTTGACAGGCGGTATTGGGACCACGCGAGTTTATAAAGCGCTTTTTCGAACCATTCTGACTCGGGGTATTTCATGGCGGCCTGATAGCTCTGGATCGCTTTCGACAGATTCCCCTTGTCAAAATAGTACTCTCCTGCATACATCAACGCCTGTGCGGCGAACGGACAATCCGGGTAGCTGTTCGCCACCGTTTCCATCGAGGCAAGGGCGCTGTCGAACCTGCCGAGATCGTTAAAACACCATGCCATGCTGTAATGGGTGGCGGCCGCCGTCTTTGCGTCGGGGAAAAGTCTGAATACGTTTCTGAATTCCTGCATGCTTGCCGCATGGTCGACGCGCGGCGGGGGCGGGTCTTTCGGCATTTCAAGGTGTTTTCCTTCGCGGAACAAGGCCATCTTCTTTTCGTAGGCGGTTTTTTCCTTTTCGAAGCGTTCGAAATCGCGGGAGTAGGCGTTGTTTTCGCCGGCATAGTACAGTTCGCCGAGCTGATAATGGAAATAGGCGGCATCCGTGCTGTCGATGGTTCCGGCAAGCTGCGTCTGGAGAAGCCGTGTCAGGTGCGCCTGTGCGTTCTTTTTGAGCGTATCTTCAACGAGGAGCAGTGAATCGAGAATACGGGCGAACTGTTTTTTATGTTTCGCGGCCTTTGCCTGGGAGGCCGAGTCGGCTTTTGGGAGCAGCGGCCTGAGCGTTTCCTGTGCATAATAATTCAACTGTGATTTCTGCCAGTTCAGGTACTCCTGTTCAAACCGGAACCGTTCGATGGCCGTTTCGACCGAAAAGAAGGAGGATTTGACAACAATAGTTTTTATCGCGGAAATCTCTTCGGAGCGATTTGAAACGGTCCGTGCCGTCTGCGTGGCGGACTGATGGGTTGTGGCGGCAAGCATCACCGAATCGAGAAAATGCAGGAGCTGCTCCCGTTTTTCGGTAAAGGCGACCCGTTGAAACGATCCGGTCGTATAGAAGGCGTTGATGAGATCGGTGATCCGTTTGCTGCTTTCGTAATAGGATGCGATGCCCGGGTAGTCGTTGCGCGGTTCCGCGCGAAGTTTCCCGAGGAGCTGCGTCAGATCCTTCTTCGCGGCGATCACTTTTTTATCGCGCACCAGAGCGGTATCGAACGACAGCTTGCGGTTGATTCGTTCGATGAGATCCTTGAGCCGCTGTTCCTCTCTGGTCAGGTACAGTATTTTTTTCCATTCATACTGCGCCTTGTACAGGTAGTGCTTCGCGAGCACCAGGAACGCTTCCGCGGCATAGCGCGATTCCGGGGACTGGTTGATGAGTTTCCGAAGGGTGGTTTCGGCCTTTTCGTTCATGCCGAGCGAAAGGTAGCACCAGAGGATGCCCTGCAGTGCCCGTTCAAACTCCGCGTTTTCACCTAACAGCTCAAAGAACAGCGACAGGGATTTTTCGAACCGGCCGAGTTCATAATTCGTCTGTGCGATGGCGAGACGGACCTCTCGTGCCGCGAGCCGGTCCATGTCGGTGCGGGGCGTGAATTTCATGGCGCCTTCGAAGATGGAGAGCGCAGTGCCGGGATCGTTGTCCCTAAGGTAGGAGCGGCCGAGCGCGTGCATCACATGCAGCGCATAGGGCGCGGACCGGTCGATCAGCGAGGCCAGTTTCACATAGACGCCCTTTTCACCCAGCTCCAGCGCGCTCTCCATGATGATCCAAACCGCCAGGTTTCGTCGGGCGCCTTTCCACTGCGTCACATCGATTTCCCGCGCCTCATGCCACACTGAATCGTATCGGTGAAGGGCGTAGTGTGATTGCAGGCGGTAAAGCGTTTTGAGGGACGGGTAGGTCCCGGATTGAGGAAGATTGCCGGCGGCGACCAACGTTTTTTCATAATTACCGGAAAGCAGGGAGATCCGGGCCGCCAGGACCATAAGGTCGCTGAGATTGGTTTTCCCTTGATATCGTGTTTCGACCTCAGAGATTTTTCGCTCGGAAAGGATACTCTTGTTTTCCTTTACATATCGTTTGATACGGTGTGACTCAACGGCGAACATCTCCCGCATATGCCGGTCCGAGGCCCTGTTGACCAGTGAATCCTTGATCGCTGCCAGCTTCTTATAATAATGGTCTGATTGCTGGCCGAGGTTTGCCTTCAATATGGCAAAGAACTCCTCTGTTTCGCTCTTTGGAGGAGAGGTCTCGGCGCTGAATCCTGTCCCGATCATGACCGACGTGAGCAGGGTATCGGTGCGGCGCCAGAGGGTGTCGATCTGGTGTTTAATGGTGAGCATGTCGGCAATGCGCTGCATGTCTCCCCGTTCCAGAAGCTCGAACATGCTTTCAACCGGCTGCCGTACGACCATCTCCCGCAGAATCGACATGGCATCAAGCAGCGGCTGTTTGAACGCGTCGACTTTTCTGGAAAGAAGGGCATGCTCTTTCTCCAGACGCTCTATTTTCCGGTCGAACCGGATCAGATTGGTTTTGTCAAGCCCGGTCAGATCCGCCGGAAAGAGCTCAAAATCACGAAGATCGGCAAGGACGTCGGAGAGGCTGTTGAGTTCGTTGTGCAGCATGCCGATTTTGTACCATTCCGCGCCGAACCGTTTTGCCATGTTTTCCCGAACCAGCCACACGTCCGCCGTTTTCGTGTTTTTGGCGAAGCTCCCGCCGGGCGCCAGGCAGGGAAGCACGCCTGCGGCGGCGATCAGAGCGAGAAGGAGTGTTCGGACAGGCATGGTTTTCATATTTTTTTAACCTCACCCCTCCTTCACTCTCCCCATAACAGGAAAGGGAAGAAGGGGTGAGGTTATTCTTCCTCTTTCACCATTTCCTCTTTCCTTTTTCGTATCTCCTCTAGCCGTTTGCTGTCGTCGTCTTCGGGTTCCACGGTCGTTGATTGCTCAAAATTCCGGAGACGGTTGTCGATATCGATCCGGTTCTGCCGCTTGGTGTTTTTCAGCAGCAGGAAATTGCGCATCATTTCCGCGCCGGTCATGGCGTAGCGCAGCGGGAAAGAAAGGGAAGCAACGATTTTCCACTTGACAAACCACGGGTCAAACGGATCCCTGATGTTGTGAGACACCTCGTAGGGGAACCGGGTCCGGGCAATGCTGTCCCGGCGGTCGAGATAGGACTGGTCTGCCTTACTCATCTTTGACTCAACATTCATACTTGTGAGCAAGGGCACTGAAAAAGACAGCGTGGTGCCGTTTTTATATTTGACGTTCCCGCCCAGGACGAGGTACATCGGGTTTTCACTGAACCAGACGAGGAATTTCTTGGTTCCCTGAGTAAAAACTTTCGGCCCGGTAATATTGTTGAACGCCTCAATCGAATACGCGGCGTAAAAGTCATAATCGTAACCGCTGTAAACGATCCCGGCATCACCAAGGAACTGGTAGTTACCGGTGTACTGCTCTACAAGAGGCTGTCTGAATCCAATATTGAAAAGGGCGCGAAGAGGGAGCGCCGTAATGTTGGTGATCAGGTCGACGTCGAAAAGGCACCGTCCCTCGAACACCCCTCCTTTGGCCACATACCCTTCGGGCATGAATCCGATATATCCGCCCAGCGAAGGAGCGGAATTAAGGCGGTTGTTGAGATATTTTGCATCAATCCCGAACCCGAAAACCCGGAGGTTTTTGTTGTTCGGCCAGGTCAGCTTAAGGTCGGTGGAAACCCATCCCGGAACGACGCGACCGTTCGCAATAATCCGCGACTCAACGCTGAGCATGGCGACATCGAAAATGCCGGCGGAAACACGGGTTTCAGGAAAGGCGCGCAGGTTCGAGACCCAGAACCCTTCGGAACGACCCGCAAGCGGCACATCGTCCCACACATGGCCGACGCTCGTAAGGGTCAGCCAGAGATTGCCATGTCCCATGGTATTCGAAGAAACACAGCGGTAGAATGATTCGCCCCGCTCGCGTTTCATTTCCGACTGGCCCGCTGCCGGCGCAACGAGTCCGGAGCATGCCCAGAGCGCGCAACAGATGCGCAGAACGGAAAGCGCGGCCATGGTTGAAGGCTGGTTCGGAGGCCGTTTATCAACAAGGTTTTTCATGAGTAAGCCTTGATATCTCGCTACTGGATTTCTTCCAGAAGTCTTTCGATTTCATCCATTTTCTGCTGTATCTCTTTCCTTTTCTTCATGTCTTCTTTTTCCTGTTCCGAATCCGGGATGCCTGATTTCAGTTGCAGTGATTTGAATTCCTTGCCAAGGCCGCTTTCCACCCGTTTCCCCTGTTCAAAATTCGATGTTATCTCGTTTTTCTTTTCGACCTTTTCCCTTTCCAGGAAAACCAGCGATCTGATCGCTTCGGTATTTGTTTCTTTGTAAAAAATCGGGACAACAAGGTGTACCCCTCCCCGCAGGGCCGTCACCACCGGCAGCGGACGGTCTTCTTTGAGCTTATGCCAGACGGCCATGCGTAAACCGCCCATAAGGCAGAAATTTCCAAAAAGACGGTATCGCGCGCCGGGTTCGAACCACACGACACGCTGGGCATAGGCCTTGTCTCCCCTGAAGGGACCGTTCGGTTTTTCCTTATAGAGCGCTGCTCCGATATCGACAAACCAGCTGTTGGCATGCTGTTTCCATTCCCAGCCTGAGATGCACGAAATCTGCTCGTAGCGGTGTAGAAGCATCGGTTCGCCGGCAAACGAGGCGTGAAAGTAGTTTTTCAGGGGGAAGGACTTGAAAAGCGCGAGCCAGTCGAAATCAAGTGTTGCCGACGGGGCCATAAACGAGTTGTATTCAGGTTTTTCCGCAACCGCCGAGGAGCTTATCGTATCAGGTGAAGTCGAAAGATAAAGGTCGCCGCATACCGCTAGGCCCAGGAATCGAAGCCGGTCGTTTCCCGGTGTGGTGAACTGCAGGTGCACTTCGCTGGTACCCAGGTCGGCAAAATTGGTAAAGGCGGTCTGCGCCCGGAACTCAAGGATGCTTGAAATGCCTATTGCCAGACCAACGGTCGGATCGAACCTGATGCCGCTGCTGTCGAGATGGCTGCCAAGCCGCAGGTACTGGCCGTAACTGCCGGCGGTAACGGTAATGTTTCCATTACCCACCACGTTTGAGGCGGTAATGTTCATGGTGCCTTCGTTCCTTCCCCGTTTTACCGCCGCCTCAATGAAGGGCGCGGAAAAAAGAAGCAGGCTCACAACCAGAATGGCAGTCAGGGTATGATGTCTCATCAACCGCGGCCCTCTCTGGCTGCAACGAGGTTTTCAAGCTGACGCCCCTTCTGGATGACCGGTATAAGAACCGTCTCATTGAAGCGCTTCCCGTTTCGCCTGAGCTGCTTTTTATAGTTGGTCAATGCGCCCAGGTCAGCCTCAGAAAAAAGGCGCCATCCATTGTAGTTTCGCTGCTCCGCGATACGGAGCGACGGGTCGTCAATCCACCGTTTCAGCGTTGACACAGAGACCCGCAGTCGTCGAGCGACCTGTCCTGTCGTGTAAAATTTCGGCATAGAAGCATCCTCCTGAAAAAACCGTTGTTATTTTCCGTATCTTTTAAAGGAATTTAAGAGTACAATCGGTAGTGTCTGTAGATTATTTAAACACATTGTATTGTGTTCCTCGTAACTTATTGTTATTGGTCCTGATAACGTGTCCGGGAAATCGGTCTATAACCCGGTTCATGAACTATTCAATTGTACCTTTTTGCATGAGGATTTTCAATTGGATGTCAATCACAACCGGCAATGTATCCTCTATTCAGTTTTTTTTTGTAGAAAATCGTCACGTCATAATAGCAGGTGTGGGTGACGGAGGTTGGGCGATTTGCCGGGGGCGGCTCATTGTTTTACTATCTGCGGGCAAACGGCTACCCGGTACTTTTTTTGCATTTCAGCGCGGCAACCAGCAACCGCAATTCGTACTTGACCGTTTACTTATAACCCTGCACGGATATATATTTGGAAATTGCCCGATTTTACTGGGGCGTCGACAAGCGGTAAGTCACGAGGTTTTGGTCCTCGCATCCGGAGGTTCGAATCCTTCCGCCCCAGCCATATTGCCGTCTCCGGCGGGCGGGTGTCCGGCTGAAAAAAATCCAAATGTTCTGATAAGGAGGTTTTCTTTTGGAGATCATCAAACTGAAAGCGCGCCCGCGCAGCGGCACGGGGAAATCGTATACGCGAAAAATCCGGGAACAGGGCTGGGTACCGGCGGTGTATTATGGCGAGGGTATTGAGCCGATGAATATCGAAATCGATAAGAAAGATTTTGCCACCCTGGTCCGGGGGAAAAGACTGACGCATCTTGTTGACCTCGGTCTTTCAGGCGGTAAAGAGGCCTCCATCGCGGTCGTTCGCGACGTGCAGCGTCATGTGCTTATCGACGACAAATTCCTGCATGTCGACTTCCAGCATGTGGTAATGGATAAAAAGGTCACCGTGGATTGCCCCCTGATCCTTGCCGGCATTCCCATCGGCGTCAAGGACGCAGGCGGCGTACTCGGGCATCCGGTCAAAACGCTCAAGATCGAATGCATGCCTACCGAGATTCCGGAAAACATCACCATCGACGTGTCTGCGCTTGCCATCGGCGATTCGATTCACGTCAGGGATCTTTCCGTTCCCAATGTGACGATCAAGGCGTCGCCCGATGAAGTGCTTGCCGTGGTGACCCACCCGACCCGCGAAGAAGAGGTCAAACCTGCTGAACCGGCGGCCGGCGAGGAAGGCGCAGTTCCGGCCGAAGGAGCGGCTGCTCCGGGCGCGGCACCGGCTGCTCCGGGCGCGGCATCGGCGTCTCCGGGCGCGGCATCGGCGTCTCCGGGTGCGGCAACGGCATCTCCGGGCGCGGCGCCGAAGGGAAAAGGGTCAAAGTAATTTTTTGCAGCGGCGATCACGCGCTATCGGGTTCTTTATGGCATGGGTCACTTTTTGCAGGAGATTTTTTCGTCGGGATCCGCGGCCTGCACCCGCGGATTTCCTGTTTGTCGGGCTTGGAAACATCGGGGATACCTATACGGTCACGCGGCACAATGTCGGATTTATGGTTGCCGATACGCTCGCAGGCAGGTTTGAAACGAGGGAAAAAGGGGTTTTCGGACAGGCCGATTACAGCAGAGGAACGCTCTTTAACAGTACCACCGCACTCGTGATAAAACCGCGTACTTTCATGAACCGGTCCGGCGAAGTGGTCGGACGGTGGTTCAAGGTTTCGGGCGCGGCGGTTTCGCGGATGCTCGTCATCGTCGACGATTACCACCTTCCGCTTGGTAAGATCCGGGCGCGGCGGAACGGATCTGACGGCGGCCACAAGGGTCTTGCTTCAATCATCGAAAAGATGGGTGACGGTTTCCCCCGGCTTCGGATAGGCATCGGACCGTTGCCCGAAGGTTTGACAAGCATTGATTTTGTTCTCGGGGCATTCGGACCTGCGGAGCAGGAGTTGCTTAAAGAGGCAGTCCTTCCGCAGGCGGTGGATGCCTGCCTTTGTTTTGCTCAAAGCGGCATCGACGAGACGATGAACAGATTCAACCGATAGTAGTTGTTTACGGATAAGCTGAATGAAAGGTCAGGATGGTTTTTCAAATTTAGAATTATCCGGCTTTGCCGGCTGCAGGTGGCATCATACATTCCTGCTCTGACCCATACCTGCACGGGATCAGGGCCTTAACGACCAGAGGAGGTATCGTAGTGAAAAGACCCTACGAAACGGTTATTGTTTTTGACGGAACACTGCCCGATGATGTTCTTCACAAGGAACAGGCGCAGATTGAAGAATTTCTGAAACAGAACGCCACATTCGAGAAAACCGATGTCTGGGGGAAGCGTACCCTGGCGTATCCGATTCGAAAAAAGAAGCTTGGGTACTACTGCCTTTTTTTATATGAGGCGGAAGGTACGGTTATCGCGGCGTTGGAACGCCCGTTCAAGCTGAACGAACGGGTGCTTCGTTTCCTGAGCGTTGTTCGCGACCCCAAGGTCGAGGCGGTCCGCTCGGCATTTTTCACGCGGCGGGAGAAGGCGATCGAAGCGGCACAGGCAAAACCGGTCGTCGCGGCAAAGGAAGAGACGGCAGACGCCGAATAACCGGCTAAAGTACGGTCTGCTCGTTTTGGGCGGGCCGGGCACATCAATCCGACTATCAACACTGGAGGAAGTATGGGATATATGCGAGATAATGGAAGAAGGCGGGCGAAGAAGGTTTGCTGGTTCGATACGAACGGCATGATTCCCGACTATAAAGACGTGAAAATCATTTCGCGGTACGTCACGGAACGCGGGAAGATCGTTCCGCGGCGGCTTTCCGGCGTGACCGCAAAAAACCAGCGGTTGCTTGCACAGGCAGTCAAGAGAGCGCGGCATCTTGCGATGCTGCCGTTTGTTACCGAAAATATCAAATAGCGGAACGGAGTATACCATGGAAATCGTACTGACAAAAGATTATGAACAACTGGGAAAGGCCATGGACGTCATCATTGTAAAGGACGGCTATGCGCGCAATTTTCTCATTCCCGCCGGCATCGCGGTCCCGGCCACCGAGGGCAACAGGAAACGGGTCGCGGAAGCGAAACGTATAACGGAGGTCCGCGAGGAAAAGAGGCTCAAGGAGGCCCGGCAGCTCGCGAAAAAGATCGAGCAGGTGCCATGCACCATACCGGTCAAGGTGGGTGAGGAGGACCGGATTTTCGGGTCGGTTACCGCCCAGGAGATCGCCGACTTCCTTAAAAAGGAAGGCTTTGATATAAGCCGGCATGATGTCGACCTTGAAGAACCGATCAGGCAGCTCGGCGTGTATTCAATCAGGATACGTCTTCACAAGGAGGCGGATGCCAGGCTCAAAGTCTGGGTTGTCAAGGAAGAACAGTAAAAAACCGGACCGGGCACGCGGGTTGGTACCTTGAGGTTGAGGAAACACGGCGTATCCGGTCCATAGAGGATACCAATGAATCTGCGCGGGTGTTATGTCGCGATCGTTACTCCTTTCGGGGAAAACGGGTCGGTAAATGAAGCCGCCCTCCGATCCAACGTTGATTTTCTGATCGGCAAGGGCGTGGCGGGTATTGTCCCCTGCGGGACCACCGGAGAATCGGCCACGCTTTCATGGAAAGAGCACAATCGCGTCGTTGATGTGGCTCTTGAGCAGGCTAAGGGAAAGATCCAGGTAATTGCGGGTGCAGGGTCGAACAATACCGCGGAGTCGCTTAATGCCGCGCGGCATGCACGGGAAAAGGGGGCCGATGCGATCCTTTGCATTACGCCCTACTACAACCGGCCTACGCAGGAGGGCTTGTACCGGCATTTTACGGCCATCGCCTCACAGGTCGACATTCCGATTGTCGTATATAATGTTCCCGTTCGTACCGGTGTCAACCTGCTGCCCGAAACGATGGAACGCCTGTGCGAATGCAGGAACATTGTGGCGGTCAAGGAGGCAAGCGGTAACGTATTACAGGTGTCGGAGATACACCGGCGTTGCGGCGACCGTCTTACCATCCTTTCCGGCGACGATCCGCTCACCCTGCCGATCCTCGCCTGCGGCGGCAGCGGGGTCATCTCCGTGGTTGCCAATTTTGCACCGGAAAAACTCATTGCCATGATCGACGCGTTTTTCGCCAAAGACATGGCCGTGGCGCTCTCGCTTCACGAGACGCTCCTGCCGCTCTCGCAGGCGATGTTCATCGAGACGAACCCGAGTCCGGTCAAGACCGCCATGAACCTGCTCGGCATGAATGCCGGTCAGGTGCGGCTGCCGCTTGTGGCCATGGAAGAGGGCAATAAAGCCCGGCTTGTTTCCGTACTTAAGGCATACGGTTTTTCGATTTAACGTCATAAGGACAATGCAGATGGCGCTTCCGATCGCGATCAACGGCGCACTGGGTAAGATGGGAATCGAAATCGCTCATCTGGTTCTTTCCAACCCTGATCTCCGCTTATGCGCTGCGATAGATCGTCAAGGACACCCCCGGTGCGGGGAGGATTACGGGGCCTGCGTCGGCAGGAGCGACATCGGCATCCCGGTAACCGATGTGATCACCCGGGAGGTCGTTGACAAAAACGTTATCATCGATTTTTCCTCACCGCAGTCCACCCGCAGGCTTCTTTTCAACGCAAAAAACGGCACTCCACGTCTCGTCATCGGCACGACCGGCCTTGGTGAGGACGAATTTGCCATCGCCAGGGAGATTTCTGAGCGCGCGCCGGTGCTGGTGAGTCCCAACATGAGTCTGGGCGTGAACCTCCTTTTCTGGCTGACCGAACAGGTCAGTTCCCGCCTGAAAAACGACTTTGACATCGAAATCGTTGAGGCGCACCACCGTTATAAAAGGGATGCGCCGAGCGGGACAGCCCGCCGTCTCGGCGAAATCGTCTCTGCCGCTTATGGCCTCCCCTATGCAGAAGCAGTCAAAGACGGTCGCAGCGGCATGATGACGCAGGACCGCCCGAAAAATGAAGTGGGAATGCATGCGTTGCGCGGCGGCGATATCGTCGGAGACCATACCGTGCTTTTTGCGGGAATTGGCGAACGCCTGGAATTGCGGCATATGGCGCACAGCCGGAGCACCTTGGCCCGCGGAGCGGTTGCGGCCGCGATCTGGCTATCGTCCCGGGAAAAGGGATATTATTCAATGCGCGACGTTCTGGGAATCTGATGCGTTCGCAGGAAGCAAAAGGCGGATTGTCGCTTTCATTTAAAACAGGTCCTGTTATGCATGATGATAACCCCGGGAAGTATATGAACATGATCATCCGTTTTTTCATTGCCGCCGGTATTGCCCTTCCTGCCCTTGCAACCATCTCCTTTGCAGCGCCGGATTCCGCGTCTCTATCCGGGAAGACCGCGGTTACCCGGCCGGCACCGGGCGTGGCAGACGAAGAGCTTATTCTTGAAGAACCCGTCGTGCAGGCGGAGGAGGTTTTGAAGGATACTGCCGCCAGTGCACCGGTGACCCCATCACCGGCGACGCCGGAAGGAGTAAAAACAATGACCGTGAAAAAAGATACCGCAAGGACGATCATCGACGAAGACCTTATTCTCGATGGCGGTGCCGAAGATCTGCTTGGCCACGAGAAACCCGCTCAGGAAAAGAAGGCTGAGGTGAAAAATGCCGCGGCAGTCACGGATTCGCTTTCCGGAACGCCGGACGATACCGCCGCCGCATCGGCGCGATCAGACACCTCCTCCGGCCTTCAGGTCAAAGCACCGGTGGAAGCCCCGGCCCGGGTTACAGAAACGGCGGTGGCGGTTCCTCAGAGCACGGTCGCACAGAAAATGAACATAGAAAAAGTGCGTTCCATCGATTTCGGGGCCAATCTCAAGGAGTATCGTTCGCCAAAACTCGCCATGCTCATGTCGCTTCTTCTGCCGGGTTCGGGCCAGGTCTATGTGCAGTCAAACCTTCTTGCTGCCGGATTTCTGGCGCTCGAAGCCGCGGTCTTCGGAACCGGATATGCGTTCATTGCCAAAGGGAAAAAGCAGAAAAAGACCGCGCGATCCTATGCCGATCGTTACTACGACGCGGGAAAGCTTGAAGGCTATTGTGAAGACCTCAGACGTTACCTGAACAAGACGTTCAGCCCCGAAAAGGCGAATTCGATCTATCTGGATTCCATTTTTTTCGGCGATTCGATTCTTGAACAGGGCTTTCTCGAAAATGCCCGTAAAAAAAACGATGCGTATTACGACCTGCTCGGTGAAAATTCGATCTATGTCAGGGGATGGGAAGATGTTGAACCGGCGTTCAGCGCAAACAACGGCTTTGAAGATATCGACACGACGTTCCTTTACCGGCGCCTCCAGGGCGATACCGTTTACCTGATTGGTCACAAAGGGGAGAATGACCGTGCGTTCGGATTTTCAAAGCACCAGGCACATTATATGGACCTCATCACGCAATCACAGTCATCCGCCCGTATCGGCAGGAATTTTTACATGTCGCTTTTGGTGAACCACATCGCCAGCGCGGTTATCGCCGGTATCATCGCAAAAAAGCATAATGACGCCCTGCTCGGCGAGCAGAGTTTCTGGCAGCGGATCGATATCGAGCAACAACAGGTCAACACCGGATCTCATTCCGTCAACGGTTACGCGCTGCAGGTGCGATTTTGAGACTGATGACCGTCGTGTTGTTTCTCCTGTCGGCAATACCGTTTTGTCTTGCCGCCCAGGAAACGGGCCGGAGCACGATCCTTACCGATACCATCGACCTTTTTCCAAAAAGCAGCGGGCCGCAGAAATCGTCAAGGACGGCCATGGCCGCGTCATTGTTTCTGCCCGGGAGCGGTCATCATTATCTTGAAAGGAATCGGTCCGCGCTTGCCTATCTCACTGCGGATGCAGCTTCCCTGTTCGCCTTTTTTCTCTGCGGCCGGTCCGCCAATCGGATCGCCAGGGATGCGGCAGGATACGCCTGGCTGCATTCGGGAGCGCGGGGTGAAATCAAAGATGCGGATGAATACTACTGGAAGCTCGTTGGTACGTTCATGGATGTAAATGAGTACAACGATGTCATGGACCTTAACCGTACCCCGGAATATAAGATCATTGATGAAAACCTTTCATGGCACTGGGATGACGAATCCTCGCAGGATCGTTATAATGAGATACGGACAACCTCCCGGAGATTTCGCATTGCCTCCTCTTTTTTTCTCGGCGCGCTGGTGCTGAACCGGGTGGTCGCCTTTATCGATACAAGGAGTTTTACCCGAAGAAACTCAATACGGCGGGGAACGCTGGCTTCCCTGGAGCTGGTGCCGGAGATTTCATCGTCGTCGCAAACACTTGCCGTATCCCTGTCCGGCTCCTTTTAATCCCGCAGCAGGGTCCTCATTTTTACACGCCTTGCACAAACCGGGCAGGCAATATATATTAAAGGACACAACCGGTAGCGTTTAAGCGCAGTTAACCCCTATATATCGTTTATCCAAGGGGAAACCGTTATGAGATGCCCATTCTGTGGTTCTGAAAAGGACAAGGTGGTTGATTCGCGATCGAGCAAAGAGGGAAGCGCGGTGCGTCGACGCAGGGAGTGTATGCGGTGCAGCCAGCGATTTACGACCTACGAATATGTTGAAAACGTTTCGATTACCATTATCAAAAATGACCAGCGACGCGAACCCTACGATCGCCAGAAACTGATGCAGGGACTGATAGCCGCATGCAAAAAGCGGCCGATCAGCATGAAGAAGATCGAAAGCATCGCCGATACCATTGAAACCCAGCTTGAAAAACAGGGCAAGTCGGAAATACCCGCCACGGACATCGGTAAAATGGTCATGGCGGAATTGTATGAAATCGATGAGGTGGCATATGTGCGGTTTGCATCGGTGTACCGGAAATTCAAGGATGTCAGCGACTTTATCTCTGAAGTAAAAGGGATAGAATCGAAAGGCGAGACGCCGTCGCGGGATCGAAAATAGCGGTTGTTATAAACGGGAAATGGACAGCGGGACCATGAGTCGTATGGCCGGCGTCCGGCACTTACAATTCAATGATGCTGCCGATGGTGGAGCGCTCGTCAAAGAAATCCTCTTTGAAGTAGAAATAGCCCTGATCGTCCTCCGAATAGTACTCTTTCAGCTCCTCATTGAAAAAGCGCCGCAGCACGTCTTCCTTGGTGTCGCCGTCAATGATTCGGTGACACAGTTGAGCGTTTTTTGACGGTGCGATGAAGGCTATGGCAAATTTTGGCATACAAGATTCTCCCGCGCCCCTACTACCGGGCCTATAAATGTGATGGTTAAAAAATAGGTTATTGAGGGTTCATGTAAAAGAAAAAAAGGAGTATTCAGGTGAAATATTTTCTTTCTTCTTCCCTTCTGCTCGTTACGGCGGCAATGATTCTTCATGCACAGGACGGGCCGCCGCTGACCAGGGAACTCGCCGCGATTATCAGTGCGCAGAAATGCCCGGCGAAAAGTGTGAGCGTGTCGGTAAAAAATCTGCGTACCGACAGCATGGTCACGGCGATAAACGGCGATACCCTTTTCAACCCGGCGTCCGTAACCAAGCTGATAACCGGTGCCGCGGCGTTCGAACTGCTCGGATCCGGCTATTTTTTCACCACACGCGTGTATGCCGATACTGTTTTGTCGCGCGGTCCCCTGGTTACGGTGCGGGATCTTTACATACAGGGAGCGGGTGATCCCTCTTTTACCGCGGAACGGCTGTGGCTTTTCGTCGATCATTTATACCACTGCGGCCTTCGTACCATAACCGGGGACCTTATCATAGACGACTACCTTTTTGATTCGGTGACCGTTGGTCCCGGCCTGGATGAGGATTCCTCGTCCCGCGCCTATCAGCCCCTGATCGGCGCGCTGTCGGCGAATTTCAGCACCATAGCCGTGTATCATCGCCCGGGAACGGAAATAAAACAGCCGGTGGTCATCGAACTGTTTCCTGAAAACACCAACGTGAAGGTGATCAATTCCGCCGTTACCCTTCCTGCCGGAAAAAAAGGCGAATTTAATGTTGCCACCCGCCCGGATTCCGGAAAAACGGCAGTGATTGCAGAGGGTGGTCTGCCGGTCAACGGGTCCGGCAGTTACAGCTACCGCCGGGTATGGCAGACATGGGAATTCTTCGGCGGCGTGCTTAAACCGCTGTTTAAACGGAGAGGCATTGTTTTTACCGGAAAGGTGGTGCATAGACGGGTACCGCGCCGTCTTACCGGAAAACCGCCGATGCTTGAATTCACCTCACTGCCGCTTTCCAGATCAGTGGAGGATATGTTTAAATATTCCAGCAATTTCACTGCCGAGATGCTGTTTAAAACATTTTCCGCCCGAAGAGACTCGGTGCAGGGTTCGTGGGCACTCTCTTCGGAGATCGTAACAACCTGGTGGAAACAGCGGAACCTTCCGAGTCAACCGATCCTTAAAAACGGGTCGGGCATGGGAAATTTCAACCGGCTGGGCACCGCTCAGGTCGTTGCCCTGCTCGACTATATATGGAAGCAGAAAACATACTGGCCCGAATATATGGCCGCACTCTCCATCGGGGGCGTGGATGGAACGGTCAAGAGCAGATTTACAAAATCACGGCTAAAAGGGCTTGTGCGCGCGAAAACCGGCACGCTTAATAACTACGGGGTCAGCACGCTCGCCGGGTATCTCATGCTCGATTCCGGGCCGTATGCATTCGCCATTTTCTGCTCAAGGACCGGAAAGACCCAGTACGATGACTGGGTGTTGCAGGAAAAGATCCTGGAAAAAGTGGCCGAAGCGGTGGTGGGGAAATGAATTTAATATTGTATTGTAATTTAGTTAAAAATAAATTATAATCCAATTTATGGCTGCCATTACGTATGAACCCATAGAGATCATGGAGCTCTTTCATCTTGAGTTTTTGCGTCAATTCGTCCGTGAGGCAAAAACAGGTACCTTTGCCCTCAAAGGTGGAGTAAACCTTCGGTTTTTTTTTGAAAGTCCGCGATATTCCGAGGACATGGACTTTGACTGCGTCGGAATCCCGTTGATCCGTCTACAGGACATCGTTCTGAAAATTCTGTCGATGAAAACCTTTTTGGATACCATGGCGGTATTTGGTATCGATCGTGTCGTTCCGCAGGATATGCGTACGGCAAAACAGACCGAAAGCACGCAGCGGTTTAAGGTGCATCTGGTCATGCGTGACGGGCTTGACCTCTTTACAAAAATAGAATACTCACACCGCGGAATGATGGGGTCTCCTGTGGTGAAGGAGATCGGTCGGAGCGTGCTGCGAAAGTTCCGGATGGCCCCGTTTCTGGCACCCCATTACCCTGCGCCGATCGCGCTGGCGCAGAAAATCCGTGCGCTTGCGGGAAGGGCAGCCGTTCAAGCGCGTGATGTTTTTGATATCTACCTCCTGCGCTCTCATGCGGCGGACGGAATAGTACCTCTTCCGAAGAAGATCGTGAGCGATGCGCGAAGCAACCTGTATTCCATTGACTATGAACGATTCAGAGATACGGTTGTCGAATATCTGGCGCCGGAAGATCGGGAACAATTGGGAACGCGGGAAGCGTTTGACGAGATCAGGCTGCAGGTCGATGCTTTCCTTGATTCCAATCAACCAGGGCGTGACTGATGGGATCGGTACTCGAGGCCATCGGGACGATTGATCGACCCGTATTCTCCACCGCGGAAATCCACGCCATCCGCGGCGGGTCGTTGTCTTCGATCGTGCAGTCGCTCTCTCATCTTGAACGACAGGGAGTGGTGATGCGTGTCCGGCGGGGTCTCTGGATGGGAACCTTCGGGCCGGGACGCGAAAAAATAAACCCGTATTTCCTGGCACAACATCTCGTCAAAGGAGGGCCGGCATACGTCTCCTTTACAAGCGCTTTACATATTCATGGGATCATCGAACAGATCCCCCAGTCAATCACGGTTGCCTCAACGACTCATACCCGGAAGATAACCACGGCGATTGGAACGTTTCAAATCCACCGGATTGCCCCTTCTTTTTTCAAGGGATATGACTGGTCTGCGGGTTCCGGGTCATTCCTGATCGCAACGCCGGAAAAGGCGCTTGTGGATTGCCTGTATGTATCGTCGCGCAGGAATCGCCGGTATTCGTATTTTCCCGAACTTCATTTTCCCCGAACGTTCGGAAAGAAGCGGGCGTGGAACTGGGTGAAGCGTATCGAGGATAAACGGATCGGGGCGCATGTGGCGGCAAAACTGGAACAACTTTTATAACGGTTTTGCGGATCGACGATCTTTTGCCGGAAAAAACGCGCGCCATCATTAACTTACGCCACTTGCCCGGGAGGATGGCGGCGACAGATTTCGCGCCTGATTCAGTACGACTGCCCGTCAACGATCTGGCCGTTTTCGTACTTTGCCCAGGAAATTTTCCTGCCTTTTTCATTATACATGAACCGGTCGCCCTGATACTGGCCATCCTTGTAGCCGCCCTCTTCCTCTTTTTTACCGTTGGGGAGGTATTTTGCATACATCCCGTTAAGGGCGTTGTTGGCCCAGGTTTTTTCCAGTTTCAACGTACCGCCGGGATACCACTCTTTTTCCGGTCCTGACGCCTCTCCGGCAGCCCAGGTTTTCAAGCTTTGTTTCGTTCCGTCCTTGAAATACACGATCTCCTCTCCCTGCTTTTTACCGTCGACATAGGTCGCCTCCGACGCCAGAGAACCATCGCTCCAGTAGGTGACCGCTTTGCCTGTCGGAAGGTCGTTTACATAGTTGGTTTCGCTCGAAAGCTTCCCGTTTTCATGCCAGGCTTTTTCCGCACCGTGTTTCTTTCCAAGCGAATACCAGGATTCCTTGTACTTAGCCCCGCTGGGAAGGTAAATGGCCTGAATGCTGTCAGCCTGCCCTTTTTTAAAGTACTGCTCCGACTGCATTTTACCGTCTTCAAAGTAGTAGAAGGTGCTGATAATGTTGCTGCGTTTTCCCTGAAAAAAGCTTACTTTTTTCTTTGCGCCGTTCGGGTGGGTCTGCTCAACCAGCTCCTGGGGTTGCGGGTCTTTGCACCCGGAAAGGAACAGCACGGCGACACCGAGGGCAATCACGGGTTGAAGACGCATAGGGACTCCTTTCAGTAATGACGGGTTAAAGGGAAATATGTGTTATGAATGCCCTGCCGGTCAATGCCTTCCAGAACGGCTCCCTTCCCGCGGGGTTCTTCGGGACGTATATTTATAGGGATTATTCAGCCTTCGTTACCAGGAGGAGATTCGCAGCATGCTATTCCGTCCCTGTATCGATCTGCACCAGGGAAAGGTGAAGCAGATCGTGGGCAGCACCCTGAACGATAGGCGGGACCGTCCGGTCACCAATTTTGAAAGCGACCGGCCGCCGGCCTATTATGCGCGGCTATACCGTGAGGAGGGCTTGTCAGGAGGCCATGTCATCATGCTGGGTCCAGGCAACGAGGATGCGGCGGTCGCTGCGCTCAGGGAGTTTCCGGGGGGCCTGCAGGTCGGCGGAGGTATCCGGCCGGACAGCGCGGCGGCATTCCTTGACCAGGGGGCATCTCACGTGATCGTCACGTCGTATGTTTTTTCGGAAGGCGAAGTACGATGGGACGGGCTGGAAGCAATGGAGAAAATGGTGGGGAAAAAACGACTTGTGCTGGACGTAAGCTGCCGTCGCTTCGACGGCAAATACGTCATTGCTACCAACCGCTGGCAGACCATGAGCGGCGTCGCGCTCTCCAGGGAACTCCTTGAACGGCTTGCCGGCAGGTGTGACGAGTTCCTGGTGCATGCCGTTGATGTTGAAGGCAAGCGCCAGGGGATCGACGGCGACCTGGTGGCGTTTCTTGCCGAAGCCTCGCCGATCGTCACCACCTATGCCGGCGGTATCAGGTCGATTGAGGATCTGGAAGCGGTCTGGAGACGCGGAAAGGGACGGGTCGATGCGACCATCGGCAGCGCGCTGAATGTTTTTGGAGGGGCGCTGAAATTAGAAGAGGTGGTGGCATGGCACCGGAAGCGGAATCCACGCATATTCCCGTCTTGACGTATGGAGGTCGTGGCCGCTATGTTTTGGCGGGGGTAACCTGTTTGAGCTCGATTCCCGCCTGCCGCGCGATTTTGACGATCCGCTCGTCACGGTAAAACTCGTGAAAAAAAATCCTCCTGATGCCGCTGTTGGCGATCAGTTTGAAGCAGTTCCAGCAGGGAGAGGCGGTGACGTAAATGTCGGCCCCGTTGATCATGGTGCCGTGTTTTGCCGCCTGGATAATGGCGTTGGCCTCGGCATGGACCGTGGCAACGCAGTGGCCGTTTTCCATCATGTGACCGATGTCATCGCAATGGGGCAGGCCCCTTATCGAGCCGTTGTATCCGGTGGAAAGGATCGTTTTATCGCGCACGATCACCGCGCCTACGTGCTTGCGGTCGCAGGTGGAGCGCGTGGCGGCCTGGATCGCGATGTTCATGAAGTACGCGTCCCATGAAATCCGGTCTTGGGAGCGTTTTTTATTTCCGGGGGATGTTTTTTTCTGCGCCACGCATCACTCCACCGTGTCAAGCAGGTCAACGCGTCGCTGGTGTCGTCCGCCCTCGAAATGGGTAGTCATCCACGCGTCAATAATCATGAATGCTTCGGCGGGCTGCGTGATCCTGCCACCAAGTACCAGTACGTTGGCGTTATTATGCCGTTTTGCCATGCGTCCCATTTCCGGGGTAAAACAGAGGGCGGCCCGGGCCCCCCGTATCCTGTTCGCGGCAATTGATGCGCCGATGCCGGTGCCGCAGACCGTGATGCCGGACTGGAATTTTCCCTCGGCGACCAGGCGGGCGACGCGGGCGGCGAACACAGGGTAGTCGTCGTCAGAATTATAGGCCGGTTCGCTTACGTCCTCAACGGAAAAGCCTTTGCCTTTGAGTTGCTCCTTGATCGCCTCTTTGAGCTCCCACCCGGCATGGTCGCTCCCTATCACGATGATGTTGTTGGCCATGGGTTCCCTTCCCGGTTTGTTTTAAATAAGGAAAATAAATGATTCTGCTGCGCTTTGTACAGTAATTGTACCGTCGGGCCCTAGCGGCATGTAACATTTTTCCCCTGCCGGCACTCTAACCTGCAGAAACCCGAGAGGTAGTGGCGAATGGATGATATCGACCGGATTACCGTAGAAATGGCGAAAAAAGGCGATCATAAGGCTTTTCGCCGGATCTACGACCACTATGCGCCGTTTGTCTGGAGAGTCGCCTACCGCACGGCGGGCAGCGACCGGAACCTTGGAGGAGAGATCGTGCAGCAGACCTTTATCAACATCCATCGGTCAATCCGGAAGTTCTCCGGAGGGTCGGCCCTTTCCACCTGGATCTACCGGATCGCTTTTAACGCCTCTCAAAGCCTGCTCGCGAAAAGAGCGCGTATGAAAAAAGACCTGACCGGTTATGACGACGAGATCCATGGCGGCGGGTTTCGCGCCGACGGGTATGAGGTAAAGGAGCTGGTGGATAAAGTGCTTGCAGCGCTTGAGTCTGAAGACCGGTTTCTGCTTGTCGCACGCGAAATCGACAACCTGAGTTTCGATGAAATCGCGGCCATAACCGGCAAGACGTCCGAATCGCTGCGAATCAGGATGTTCAGGTTGAAGGAAAAGATCGTTTCCCGGAACATCGGTACGGAACCGGAGAAGGAGATGGCAGTATGAGAGATGAAAAGACCTTTTTCGAGGAACTCGGCAGGGTGCCGCCGCTGCCCGACGGTCTGTATGGCTCCATCGAACGCGGCATCGGTCGCGCCAGGCGTCTTGAACAGGCCATCATCGCGATTGCCGCGACGCTCATTGTCGCGCTCGGAAGCGGCGCGTTTTTTCTGAACAGGGCGGCTCATGATCGTATGGTGCCGCAGGAAGTTGCCAGCGAGCTGCAGAACGTCCATGATTATCTCAACGGTAATGACCTCGACCAGGAGCTCCAGGTATACGCGGTGTATTATAACGAAGAACGGTGATCGTAAAAAAAACTTTTTTCAAAGGAGGATCGTATGAAGAACCGTATGGTGATGCTCGGCGTGCTCGCAGGATCGCTTGTCCTGTCGCCCCTTGCCGTTTCGGCACTGCCCGATGATTCCAGAATGGGCAAGGGCCATGAAAAAATGATGGCCGATCTTAAGCTGACCGGTGACCAGAAGACGAAGCTCAAGGAGCTGCATCAGCAGCACCTGCAGGAGATGAAACCCTTTCGGGATAAAATGAAAGGGGTGAGGGACAAGGTCAAAGCCGAGCTGGTCAAACCGGCCCCTTCAAAACCGGCGCTCGATGGCTATGCCGTTGAACTCGGCGACCTGCACAAGCAGATGGCGATCAAGCGTAACGAGCATCTTCTTCAGGTAAAGGCCCTGCTGACGCCGGAGCAGTTTTCAAAGCTCGTGGACAGGGACTGGAAGGGCAAAGAGGGAAAGAAGGGCTGGAACCCGCACCACAAGGGTGCCCGGACCGGACGATAGATGATCGCAGATTTCCGCTTCCTGACGGTGCGCGTGCCAACGCGCGCCGTTTCTATTCTTCTCCGAACAGGTCGTGAAACACCTTCGGCACCTCGAACGTTTTGATCGGCGCCTGCCAGTTGCACTTCATGCAAAGCAGCGAACCGCTGTAATCGGCAAGCATTGATCTGCAGGTGGGACAATAGGGCGCAGACTCATGGCCGCCGGAGGGTTTGCTTTTCCACAACACCCCTGACGCTCCGGTAAATTCGTTTGTCCGCTCTCCGCCGCCGGACGCCGACCCTTCGGCGCGGAGCTTTTTGTTCTCCTCCTCCAGCGCGGCGTACTTTTTTTCGATGGCCAGAAGGGCGTCTTTTACGCCCTCAAGCTCGGGATGGGAAAGAATCAGGTCCGACAGCTGGCCCATGGGAGGTCTCCTTGTTAAACAGGAAATATACTAGTATTCAGGGCCGTTGGGCGAATATCACTGAATTCGTGGCGGCTGGTCATAAAGGGTACAATCAGAGGGTCTCTTTGGCAGTTAACAGGTTTTCAAATGGTACTATATAATCAAAATATCCCTGCCGCTCAACCGTTGGTTCGACCTCTCCCGCATGGATGAGCACCTGCCTTACCGATATGCTGCGGGGAATCTTCAACCTTGCTGTTTTTTCCTGCATCTCAGCGATTATTCCTGCTGAGATCACCTGGCCGCCTTTAATTTCGCAGATATAAATGCTGTGCCGTGTATGAATGAGCAGATCGATCTGGCAAGCTTTTTGGTGGGAGGTTTTTCGCTGGAAATAGGGGGCTGCGGCCTTGATAACCGAGGGATGGATGTCGAGGAGCGGCAAAAGAAGAGGGAGGTTATTTAACACGATGTTTTCGAATTGAAAACCGCAGATCGTCTCCCAGGGTAGTATATCTTCGAGTGACCTCGTGCTGAAAATGCCCTTTTTAACAGCGTCGGCGTGCGGTGCAATGCATTTCAAATAAAAACGGAGGTAATTGTCGGATAGCCGATATTTCGTCAGCCGTGTTGCCCTGCCGTTTTTTATTCCATAAACGGTGTCGCTGGAAATAAAACCTGATAGTTCAAGGTCTCTCAGATACTCCGTTAAATGACCTCCCCGTTCCCAGTCAATCGAGGAGCTGATTTCATTTTGTTGTCTGCTCCCATCGGCAAGCGCAGTGATGATTTTGCGGTACGTTGTTGATCGGTTGGAAAAAACATCATGAAAAATCTGCCCGAACTCGTTGAAGAGAAGTCCTTCTTTGGTAAAGCACAGGCGTCTGATATTCTCTTCCGCTGAAAGTAACGGTCTGATTTCCTCGAGATAGCGCGGAACGCCGCCGGTTACTGACAAAACTTTTAATTTCTCCCGGCCGGAGATACGGTCGGCTTTTGAATGCCAGAACCCGTTGCATGCCGATAATGGCAATTCGTTGAGAGTAAGAACCAATGATACTCTGCCGACAAAACCGGTGTTGTTGAGAACGTTTTTTTCGATCCAGGAGCTGACCGATCCGCACAATACAAGGACCAGACGAGACTTTTTGCTGTATTCCGTATCCCATGCTATTTTTAAAAACCCTGAAAAATCCGGAGAAGAGCATGCAAGCCATGAAATTTCGTCGAGCAAGACAACGGTCTTTTCACTACCAATCTGGTTTGCAAGGAGGGCGTGGGCCTGGGGCCATGATTCAAGCGCAATCTTTGGTAATCCGGTTTGACGTGCCAGTTGGTCGCCGAATGATGCCAGCTGTTCGCGCATGCCAATGCCGGGGCGAGGAGGCAATCCCTGAAATTGGAAAAACCGGGTTATTGATTTTCCGAACAGTTCAATAAGCGTACTTTTGCCGATACGACGTCTTCCCCGGCAGACAACCAGTGATGATCCTTGCTTGGTGAATAGATCTTTAAGCTGCTTCATTTCATTTTCGCGACCGACAAACATAATGTTGCCTCCTTGGGCAAGGCTTGTTTTAAGCCTGTGCGAGGAAATCTACACGGGAAGAGAATGTTTTACGAGCTAATGGCTCTTGTTCCGCCCTACTATAATAGTCCCCAAAAAACCTGAAAATATATTTGGGGACTATTTGAATATATCTTATTGCAGTCCCCAAATCAACAGTTGTTATGTAAGGGGACTGACCAGTGGCGCCGCCTGACCATGATTATGCGGAATAAAACCATGATTTTTAAAGCTGAACAAGAGTTGTCTTCCTGTTCGCCGTCTGACAAAGACCTTAAAGATTACCATGTCCGGCCGGGGCGATGGTGCCGCCGCTCACGATGCGCGCCTACGATCGGTGGTTCATCGGGGTCCGTTGATCTTTTATTCCGCACTCCGCAATTACGACCGGTGTTCTGGATACGCGGTTCACGCACCGCGGCTACCATCGTTGGTTCATCTGGGTCCGTTGATTTTTATTCCGCAATCTACAATCCGCAATCTACAATCCCCTCACCCTCCCATCCACAACTTTCTATCCAGACTTCTGTATTGTATCGCTTCGGCGATATGAGAGGATTCAATTTTCTGCTTTCCCTCAAGATCCGCGATGGTTCGTGCCACCTTGTGTATCCGGTCATACGCCCGTGCGCTGAGGCCGAGCTTGTCGATGGCGGTTTTCAGAAGGTTCATGGATGGCTCGTCAATGACGCAGAAGGTACGCAGGTGCGCCGACTCCATGTGCGCGTTACAGAAAATCTTCGGTTCCTGCCTGAACCGTTCATTCTGTATGGCGCGGCAGCAGGAGACCTGCGCACGCATGGTTGCGGAATCAGGCCCGGCCGGTTTTCCCGCCAGTTCCTCGTAGGAAAGGGCCGGCACTTCGACATGGATGTCGATGCGGTCGAGGAGCGGACCCGAAATCCTCGACATGTATTTTTGTATCTGTTCGGGTTTACAGCTGCACTCATGGCGCGGATCGGT
>JAFGOU010000061.1 GCA_016926315.1 Chitinispirillaceae bacterium | reverse complement strand
GCGTCTTTGTGGAGAATGTCATCGATATTTTTGAAGGTCTGTTCGAACATTAAAGATTTCCTTTTCTTTGTTTTCGCCCGGTTAGGCTCCGCATTGAGCTTGCCGAAATGACGACCGGGCGTGTCTTGGGGCGCGGCTTGTCTTAAAATAGCCTTTGCATTTAATGGCTTTAATTACTTTCTTCATTCCGGCACCCCCCCCTCTTAATTTCTTTATCTTTTCCTGCGCCGCCGTCCTGGTACCTTAACAAACTATAATATTCAAGTCCCGATTCATCGGGATTCTGGTTTAATATTGTCTTTTGTCTTCGCGCGCGCCTATAATTCATTCTTGCCTGGTTTATTTTGCCTAACGGTTCGCATGATGGTACCATCCTGCGAACCGTTTTACCCTAAAGTATGGTACCTTAAAAACTCCACATTCAGATCCTATTCCGCAGGTCACCTGCAGCCTATCACCCATTTTTACCATTATCCCGCAAATCCATGCTTGCCGGTTGTCTCGCTTTTTCCCCTATTTTCCCTTTTCCCTTTTGTCCCTTGTCTTTATAATATCACCCCTGCCGCTCCATTAAGCAAGCGTTTCACTCTCCTGCCACCCACATCCACAGGTAGATGGTGATCAGGTTGCTTATTGTTTCTGCAAAGACTTCCCGTGTGATTGCGGGAAACGCGGTCTGGTCCCACTGGGCCGGGTTGTCAAGGGGGAACAGTTTGAGGCTGCGCTCTTTGGACTGGGTGCAGATATCGACCATGAAGTCCATCATGCCGCGGTCGGTGAGGGAGTAAGGGCGGATGAGCTTGATGTCGCTTTTGTCCTTGAGGGTAAAGCGGGTGTGCGGGGTGAGGGCGGTGTCCTGGTCATGGTCGTCAAACGTGTCGGCGATCACGATGTTTTCGGCGACTGCGGCAGGGGTGCAGGCCTTGTCCCACAGGTCTTCGATCTTGCCGTGCAGCGCATCGGTGTAATAGCGCTCGATGGGGCGGGGTTTTTTCGTGTCGCTGTCCGACGGCGGATCGTCGCGCAGGTCGCAGTGCATGGGAACGTGCGCGTCGGCGACGTAGTGGGAGATCATCATGTACAGGTACATGATCTGCTTCTGGGAAAAATGGTCGTTGTAGGCGCGGAGCTTTACCAGGTCGGCGATGATACGGGCCAGGTGGTCGACCTTGAACGGCAGGCCGCCGCTGCCTGATATGCGGTAATATTTTTTCGCGTTGCGCTCGTAGAACTCGGCGGTGTACTGTTCCGGGTCGGGGAATTCCTCGCGGGTGAACAGCTTGAAGGTATGGTAGGTGCTCTTGTCGCAGAGAACGTCGTCGGGCGCCCAGGATGCTTCCACAATGGAGGACTGGTGGTAGCGAAGCAGGCGCTGGAGGTCGGTCGCCTGCTGTTTGACCTTGGTCCTGGTCTTGGACGCGACGGCGGAACCGCTCAGGTAACGCAGGTTGTCGACCGAATCACGCAGAAACTCGATGGCTTTGGAGGCGAGGTAGATGTGGGTGTTGTGCTTCATAAACCGGTCGCGCTCCTTTCAAAAACAGGTTGTTTTGGACCTCCGGCATCCCGCTTAAAAACGGACTTACAGCAAAAAAGGCGGACTTACAGCGGAAATGACGGATTTACAGGAAAAAAGGCAGACTTGCAGCGAAACGACCCTCCTTACAGACCTGAAAAATGGACTTACAGGCATTAAAAGTGCCCTTACAACGGTTTTTTGTTTCAAAATGAAACAAAACAACATAAAAATAGCTTTCCAAACCGTGTTATCAGGCCAAAAAACCGGTTTTTCAGCGCTACTTGACGGTTTTTAAGTATTGCAAGGGCATTTTTGTAGAAAGGAGCGCCGGTGCACTACCCGGCGCTCCGCCATCATGCAGAACAACATGGTCCGTTGTTCCTGCATCATGCTGCCGTTGGCGCATCTGTTGCCGTTTCCTCAACCTCCGCGGGTTTGCTTCTCGCGCTCGCGTAGTTGCTTTCGTAATACTCAATGGAATCGAAAAACGCTGCATACGCATATTTCTTGATATGTGACTGCGCGTCAAGGCACAGGGTCAAGAGCCTGTTCTGCCGGTCCACCGCCCCGTTTTGCGGTATGCCTTTTTCCACCACGATGCCGCGCATCTGCAGAAGGTACACGGCGCGCGTAACGACCTCGTCCAGATAGGCATCGGATAGTTCCATGCCGCCGGGTTTGATGTCCGCGACCCATTTGGGGTATTTCTTTAGCAGCGCGACCAGGCCGAGATTGTCGGTAAGCGTATCCACGATCCCGCTGCCCCTGGCAATAAGGCGGTAATTCCGGCGGGCAAGGGTATCGTTGCTCTTTTCCGCAATATGCGCGCCGACCACGGGAAAGGAGATATTGAGCAGATTAATGGCCTGCTCGTCGGGTAATATGAAAACACACAGCACGAAGCATACGGTAAGGGCGTACAATAAATAAAACGGCGCCTTGAAGAAGAAAAATGCGCTGATGGCAGATAAAACCCTGTATTTACCGGTGTTTTTCATGATTATCCAATTGAAACGACAGGCGCCTTCAACCGGTTTCAGGTACATAATATGATAAATGGCAATGACAGGGTTAATAAAAATCAGTAGAAATATCACCTGTATGTGGAAACCGAATTTTCGACGCGGCGGGTGTGTCCGGATCGGGTACGTCAGGTGCTTGGCGAATCGATCCTGGCATGGTCAGGCAAAAAAAGCGTGAACGCGGATCCCTCCCTTTGTCAGGCTCAGGGTAAACTAAGCTCGGGACAAGTTACGGAAAAAACTGATCTCCGCGGATTTGAAAGCAACGCGAATGGAAGTTGGATTACCGTTTTATGTCGGACCAGAACCGGAAGTAAAACGGGTTATCTTTTCTTTTTTTTGTTGCGCAACCACTTTTCAATCAATGCAAGCCCATTTTCGATACCTCTCGCCATATCGGTTAAAGAGCTGTAGTCTTGCATATTCATCGACTGGATAGCGATAGTCTTTCCCGGAACGTCTCCTTTTGCCATCAGGAACAGCCGCCATTTGCACACCCGCCAAATTCGACGGGTTGTCCGGTAACGGTTACCCAGTGTCTGTCCGAAAAGTCCCCCTGCTGACGGGCACTATATAGTGTTTGTCCGGAAACTCCTGTTTCTGGCATTCGTCACTCCGGCGGAGGCCGGAGTCCAGGTTTTCTGGTTGATTTCGACAACTGGATACCGGCGTACGCCGGTATGACGTCAAAAGAAGGACTTTTCAGACAAGCACTATATAGGGCTTGTTGAAGAGTTGAAAAAATCCCATGAAACAAATACCATTTTACCGCGGAGGCCTGTATTGAGCCTGTCGAAATAAGGTAGAGTGCGCAAAGAAAAAAAAGAGGATGGCCAAAATCAAAACAATTCATTTCGTCCGCGTCCTCTGCGCCTCTGCGGTGAAACTTTTATTGATGATCCATAGGTTGACGCGGTGTTTCTGTTCACACTCCGAGCCATGCTACCGTATCTCCTTCAAAATCAACGATTCCAGCACCTCCATTTTCCTCATTGCAGCAGGCCCCACTCCCGCCGCCTTTTTTTCGGCATCCTTATACCAGACCTGAAACGTTTCAGTCAGTATCCGGTTTTCCGGATGCAGGAGTTTTTTTTGGAGCACGGTATTGCTCTCGAACGGAAAGTCAAGATGAAACAGGAGCGGGTTGTAGTCTAGGTTTTCCAAAGGTTTCTTCGCGATCACGAAGCTGATGTCGCCGCTTTTAAAAACCTTTTCACGATCGTTAACGATAAAGGGGTACTGTTCCGGAGCCAGCACGCAATACATCAATCTCGCTCCAGGTCGCATGAAAAGGTCCAATCGCGGCTGCCCTTTGGCTGGAACTTCGCCGCTGTCGCCTGAAACGCTCCAGGTAAATGCATAGGTATGGCTGGTATACGCTTCGATATACACAAGCGCTCCGCTGACAGGATTGTTCTCGGAGTCCACCAGCTTTCCGGAAAAGGTGCGGGCGCAGCCCTGGGTTATCAGTAGTATGCATAGGACCAGGAACCATGCCTGTCCCCGACGGATAGCGGAATATTCCGTCATTGGGCAACGTCTCCTGCAAAAAGATTGTCTTTGGGATAGATGGGCATAAGGATGCACGGATCGATCGATGTGGCGATAATTCCACCCACGATAAGGCTTCCCGCGACCTTCCATTTTTTATACCCTTCGTCTAGGGCGTCCACGTCATTGCCGACCGGCATTAGAAAGATTTTTAAGAGTTTTTTCCTTGAGTGGATCGGGGGTTGCCCCCATCGCCGCCCCTTTCTCATATACTGAAATAAAGGCTTCGACAAGCGGCCGATAGTGCGGTTTTTCCAGGAGGTCCTGGAGTTGCGGATTTTTTTCAAATGGCATCCCCAATTTGAAAAGGTCGCTGTTGAATCCAAGGGGATTGTTGGCCTTTTCGTCGAGCACAAAGCTGAACGTGTCACTGTCGAAAAAACTGGTATAATCGAATAGTACCACCGGTAGCCGGCTGGGCGCCAGAATACAAAATGCGTATCTGGTCCCGGCCTTCACCGGCAAAACGAGTGAGCTGCCGGTCCCGGTTGAGGCAATTCCGTCCTTGTTCGTCTTCGCCCAACCGAAAGCATAGGTGTGGGTTGTAAACGCTTCTATATATAGAATCGCATTTTCGACAGGCCGGCCCGTTTCGTCGACCAGCTTGCCGAAAAAGGTCTTATGGCATGCACCGGTGAAGATTAATACGAAAAAAAGCGTACAATACAGATATGCTCTCATGATGACCGTTTCTGGAATAATTTTCTCGATGGACGCAAACGGCCTGGTTTTGCATGTACCATCAACGTACCGTATCATTTGCGAACAAGAGGTCCTGCGGATATATCGGCATTATCATGCACTCATCGACGGATGTCGCGAGTATGTTGTTGATGAACCATGAACCGGCCGTTGACCATTTCTTATAAAACGCATCAATGGAATCGATATCGTTTCCCACCGGAGCTGTATCGTAATCGATTCCGGCGGTCCGCTTTGATACGTCGAATTCGTCATCCGCCCCGGAGTTGATAAATTCGATTCTTGTTTTGGTATACCCGACGACAAGCTTCCAGTGCATGCTCATGACACCGTACGATTCATCGACAAGTACCATAACAGGAATGCCGGCGCTGAGCCAGAGTTTGAGCAATTTGAGCGCCCGTTCCTTATCGAGTTTTTTTGCGGTATTCTTTCTGGTTTTCATGTTGAATCTGGCGGCTGC
>JAFGOU010000006.1 GCA_016926315.1 Chitinispirillaceae bacterium | reverse complement strand
TGGGACCGGCGGGTGGGAGATTATAAAATCTACCTGACGTTCCGGATCTTCACCGACGCCGTGAGCGCGTTTATCCTGAAAAAACACCCTCCCGACCTGGTCACGTTCATCCGGAAATACGAGCTGACCGAACCGCAGGCCCGGGGTCTTGTCAACTGGCTCATACAGGCCAATTTTCTGCACAGCACGTCGAGCAGGAGCCGCGAAGGGTATGTTCCCACCCGGGACTTTTCCAAACAACCGGTCGGGGAGCTGCTCAGTGAGATCACGTCGCAGGACCTCAAGATCACGGCCACGCCCGACGATTATACGCGCGAGTTCGTGGCGTCGCTTTTGCGCAACAGCCAGGGCGATTCTGGCGCCATGGCAGGAAAAATGACGTTCGAAGAGCTGGTGTCCGCCCTTGAAGAGGGTGAAAAACGGTTTTCCACAACCGCACGGACGGAAAACAAGGAGCGCCATGCCGTCTCTTCTTGACGATCCCGTGGGAGCGGATGCTCCTGAAACGGTTCCTTCTCTTGCATTAAACGCCGGTCCGCTCTCTCTTTTCTTTGAAGATGGATATATCCGCTCAATTCGACTGGGGGGCGTTGAAATCGTCCGGCGCGTCTATTTCGCCCTCCGGGACGAGTTATGGAACACCATCCCGGGTGTCTTCTCCGAATTTTCAGTGCAGCGGCACGATACCTCGTTCACCATTTCCTTTAACTCCCGGAACTGCCGGGAAGCCATCGACTTCCTCTGGCGCGCGGAGATCACCGGCAAGCAGTCGGGCGAGGTGGTCTACTCGATGCGCGGCATCGCCCTGAGTGAATTCAAGCGGAACCGCATCGGTCTCTGCGTACTCCACCCGCTGGGCACCTGCAGGGGGACGGCCTGCCGGATCGAGACCGTTGACGGCCAGACCCGCCCGGGCGTGTTTCCCCCGGCCATCGCGCCGCACCAGCCGTTTACGAATCTGCGGGCCATGAGCTACGAGATCGTGTCCGGCCTTAACGCGATCATCCGTTTTGACGGCGACATCTTTGAGACCGAAGACCAGCGTAACTGGACAGACGCGAGTTATAAGACCTATTCAACGCCGATTTCCCTGCCCGTTCCGGTGGCGGTGGGAAAAGGCGCCATGGTGCAGCAGGAAGTCAGGATAAGCATCGACAAGCCGACCGCGCCGCTTGTCCATGTTCCGTTTTCACTGCAGATGGATTGCTGTCTCGGCGAACAGACGCACCGTATTCCACGGATCGGCGCGTGCGCGTCCGGGGCCGGGATGCTGCAAACGAACGCCACGGCGCTCCTGCGAAAGCTTTCCCTTTCGCATATCAGGGCCGACCTGCGGTTCGACCATGAGGATACAGCCCCCGGCCTGGAACGCTGCGCAACCCTGGCGCGGACATTCGAACTGCCAATCGAACTTGCGCTCCATTTCGGTGACGATCCCCGGGAGCAGGCGGCCGCACTCGCAACACGTTTCAGGAACCGGCCGTTTCCTGCTGCACGCATTCTCGTCTTCCGTACCGCTGAGCGGTCCGTGTCCGCGCAAACCATCGCCTCGGTCAAGGAAACCGTGCGCGAGCTATTCCCGGACGCCGCTATCGCAAGTGGCACCGACGGTCATTTCGTGGAAATAAACCGCGTCAGACCGCCGTACGATCTGCTTGATGCCGTGACGTACGCCGCAACGCCACAGGTACACACCTTCGACTCCGCGTCAATCATGGAAAACCTGCCCGGCCTGCTGGAAACCCTCAAGGAAGCAGCTTCAATTGCGCCGCACACGGACATCATGATCTCTCCCCTGACCCTGCGGCCCCGCAAAAATCCGCTAACACCGAAAAAGGACGGGGGCCCGGACCGCCGCCAGAAAACCCTGTTTGCCGCGGCGTGGCTTGCCGGCGCGCTTGCGTATTGCACCGAAGGCAACGCCTGCGTCATCACGCTCGGAGAGATGGCGGGACCGGGCGGGCTTGCGGACGCGCAGGGCGCCTCGGCCTATCCCTTGGCGGTGGTGCTTGCATGGATTGCGCAGTATTCGGGCGCGCCCGCGCAGTGCCGGTTTACAAACGACCCTTCGCAGGTTTCCGTCCTCCTGTGGCGGCATGAAAACCGCTTTCACGCGGTCGTAGCAAATCTTGACGCGGGCCATCGCACGGTACGTCTGAGCGGGCTGCCGCGAGAATTTTCATGTGCCATCCTTGACGAAAAAACCGCGGCGCTGCTTAAAAACGCCCCTGATCCGGCATCAGCGGTGCCGGATCAGTTGATCGCAACGGAGGACGGCTCCTATTCCCTGGAACTCTCTCCGTATGCAACAGCGAAAATCGAAGGGCGGTAAAGGAAGCGGGAGGGATTGTCCGCTCCGCCGCATTATGGCGCAGCGGCATGACGATCAGCTCATTATTCGTTCTTTGATTGCGTGAACTTGAAGTCGATGAAGCTCCAGAACATGTCCGGCACCAAAATCACAAAAAGGGGCGTTCCTTCGAACGCGCCGTCAGCGCAGGTGATGATGACGCTTGCGGCGACAGACCCGACCGCAAGCGCGCTCATGACGCGCGCCCGCCAGCGATGCTTGAGACGGTACTGCTGATATCCGGGCAGCGCAAAACTCAACGCAAGCCCCTTGCTTCCGGAAAAAGCGCCCACCTCGGAATCAAGCACGTCCCTGTTCTCATCCTTCCAGCCGCCGTGCTTGCTGGTCTGTTCCAGTTCGATATCATAGGCCGTAAGACCGCTCCTTCGCTTTTGAATATATTGTCTTTCGGAAAGCGAAAGCTTTTTCCAGGGTTGTTCAACATATTCGCTTATTGAAATCCCTGCTTTTAACAGTTCCTCCACCTTGGAAAGAGGAATGTTATTATCCTTGATCATTTTCCATTCGGTCTGCGAAAGGCCGTATTTTTCCCAGGGTTTGGGCTCATCGTCCAGATACTGGCCCCATCCAAGAGCAACGAGACATGCTCCAATACTGCAAGCAAACGCCAGGCGATGTCTGATAGTCATAGAGTGGGACCTCCAGAGCCATACAGGAATTGATAGGCTCCTGCGACAAAAGGAATATAGCTGTTGCCGTGCGGCATCATTGAGCTTCGCGCACAGGTGAAACTCTTGCCCGGTCTTTTTCATGACCCGCCACCTTCAACCGTTACGCGGACAAGCCCCCGCACCGAATTGCCGCAGAAAACGGCTTCTGCCTGCCGAAGATCCGACGGATACAGCATCCGTTCACAACACCTTTTCCGCGCGAGCATCCGGCGGCGCAGGATCCCGGGCAACAGTCCGCACTCAACCGGCGGCGTAAAAAGCGTTCCCTTGATTTCTAGAAATATGTTGGATCGCGCCCCTTCAGTCAGCTGACCCCGGGAATTGAGGTGAATCATATCGAAACAGCGCCCCTGTCTGATTTGCCGCATCGCCTCGTCATACCAAGGCCGGAAGGTCGTTTTGTGAAACAGAAACGGCGAACGCTCATCAACGGGCGTATCAGAGAGCAGAACGCGGCACTGGGGACCCGGCAGATCAGGCCCGATAGCGTCGAAATCCCATTGCATGCCACCCGTACCGCTCAAAAAGACCCGGACCTTATAGGAACGCGACAAGGTCTGAAACCGTTTCCTGATCCCGTCCGTGACCCGCCTCCAGGCAGCGCGCTGAAACGGAATGTCAAAATACGCCGCCGCCTCTGCCATGCGCATGCCATGCTCACGTTGGTACCGCACTGCTCCCCGCGCAACGAGCATGGACTCGAAAATCATGAACTGCGGCCGCGCCGATGTCAGCACCTCGCACTTGTTTGCGCACTCATGCCATTCGCCATCTGCAGCCGAGTCCCATACGATGCCGCTCCCCACCCCATAGTGCCAGAAGGGCGTTCCCCGTTCCCTTCTCAGTGTTCGAATCGGTACGCTGAACACCGCCCTTCCATGAGGAGAGGAGTAGCCGATGGCACCGCAATAGAC